>JBAXYW010000057.1:0-14288 GCA_041670605.1 Lentisphaeria bacterium | reverse complement strand
GGGTGCGGATTCTGGATACCGTATACATGACTGTGAGCAATATCCATTGGCCGGATGAGAGTGGCCCCTACGCACCGGGAGACACAACACTCAGCGGCATTTACATCTGCAGTTCCTGGGGCAATGCCATTTCCCGGAATCGCCATCAGCAAAGCACCAATGTCGCGTTTGTCGATGGGCATGCCGGAAATGTCGGATACAGTGAACTTTATAGTCATGCCTACCGCAGTATTACGCGCAACAATATGCTGTGGTATTCGGAATAATCCGCACCTCCTTATCCATTTTGACCACTTTTTGAACTCACAGGGACCGCCAGATATGAAGATAAAACTCCTCGTCGCTTTTGTTACTATTCTTTCCATGGCTCTGCTGGCGCAAGAATTGCCAATCGACGGAAACTTCAGTCAAAACAATCCGGATGGCACTTCTTCCTCCTGGGCATTGCACCCCTGGCAGGGCTTTCAACCATTCGCAACTATTCAGGTAAACACCAGCGGAGAATTCAATTCTCTGACAGTAAACAATGTTGAAGCGGAAAGTGGCACCTGCATTCGCACACTGAAGCGGTTCCCTGGGCGTTCCGGAGATGAAGTCAAAATTTCCTTGCGCGCAAAAGGTCGGGGGGTTGCCGGAGTACAATTGCATTATTTCACGGCTCAAGGAGGCTGGCTGCAATCTTCCCTCTCCCGGAAATTTCCCCTGACAAATGAATGGAAAGAGCAGCTTTTGTCCTTCACAGTAAACAATGGAACAACGGGCGAAACAGGCGCTTTCCATATTTGCTTGATCGGAGAAAAAGGGATGCAGGGCGAATTTGCCACGATCAGTGCCAGCTTGAACGAAGGAAAATACCGCGGAGAACAAGCGTTGCCGACGCAATGGCAAGTTTTTGCTCCAATTAGTAAAAATTTTCAGCCCTCGGCGGAGGAGTTGAACAGCATTCCGGCGGTTTTGGATCAACAGGTTGGTGAGAAGGCGACCTTGGTTGCCAATCAGCTGGACATGGCCGTCTTTATGGGAGCGGGGGCAGAAAAATGTGCTTGGGTTTTTGCCGAATTTGAGTCGCCGATTGCCTGTGACTGGACTTTAGGCGCTGGTGCAGACTGGTGGATGATCGTTTATCTGAATGGTGAAAAACTCATTGACACCACTGAAAATGGAAATCAGAAATCCCCGCTGAATATAAACAATCATATTGCACAGGTCAGATTAAAACCCGGGCGCAATATCCTCTCCGCCAAAATTATAACCGGAAGAGCAAGTTCCATCCTGATGCTGGGTGGTTCCCTGGATTTACGAAAACTGGTCACCCGTGTAAAAATGTCCGGTATCCGCTGGATTGAAAACTTCGATTCCGAAACGGTTACCTGCAGTGGGAACCCCGAACTGATCCAGGGAAATCCCACCCCGGGATTACTCAGTGTTACCGGACAAGGCGTCTTTCGCACTGGAAACCAGATCAACATTAACCCGCAAGAACAAACTTTAACATTCCCTCCTGCCGAAAAGCAGTATCTGGCAACCTCGATCCGTATCCAAAACTTCGGAAGAGAAGAAAACTCCAGAGTCAATGCAGAACTCGATGTCATTTTCAAAGCCGGCGATGCGGAGTTCCGCTTTCGCCTGATTCATCAGGCCGACAACGAACAACTGCTGCTAAAAACCATTGCTGACATTCCGAACCCCAAAGAACTCAGCATTCCCTATAAAATTCTGCCCGCTGATTTTATTTTTGCCGCCACTCCCGATGGCGACTATGCCGTGGCAGTCAATAGCCTGGCCGACAGCAGCAGCAGGGTTTTCAGGGGCGAAGCCGCTTTCTTCAAAGTTCACCAGGCATTCACCACCGGCATGATCTTTCGCAGCACAGCAGAGAAAGAAGCCGAAATCGTCGTCGACAATTTCATCATCGGCGCCGCCGCTGACGAAAGTAAAACCAGTTCCACTCCGTTCCGCAACCGTCTTAGCAAAACCTTTGATCCTGTCAAAGAACATTGGAAAGCGATTTTCAGCGATGATTTTGATGGCGACTCCGTAGATCTTGAAAAATGGTATTTCAGCTACAGCAGCCGTCCGGACTATATAACCGTAAAAGAGGGTCTTGCCCATATAAAAGCGGACTGGAAGGATGATGGCAGCAGGCTGGAAAGTGCCAGTCTATACACCTACCAGGATTTCCTGTTCGGCTATTTTGAAACCCGGGTTCGTTTCCGTAAAGAGCATGGCTGGTGGTCGGCTTTCTGGCTTTGCACGGAAAATCCCTCCAATCCTTTTGTGGATGGTTTCGAAATTGATATTTTTGAAGATTACTACCTGCGTTCAATAGTCCCTGGCGGCACGCCCCGGGACATTCTTGATCACAACCTGCATATTAATGCCGGCGGTACGCTGAAAAGCTGGAACTATCACTCCAAATTACCCGGCTCTCTGGAAGACTTCTATGTTATCGGATGTAAATGGACTCCCTTCGAAATCTCCTATTACCTCAATGGTAATCTAATGGCATCAAGCGCCAATCACAGCCCCTATGATTCGGTTACCTTTGATCCCTTCAACCATGGCGCCGGAATCACACCGCTAAAAGCAATCCTCAGCGGCTGTGTCGGACGTTCCGGAGGCGACCCCAAAGACGGCAATTTCCCAGAGGAATTTCTGATTGATTATGTGCGGATCTATGAATATCCGCGTGACCGAGAGCCGCAGATCCGGATGCTTGAACAGCCCGAAACAGATTTCACTGTTCAAAACGGCACAATCCTGACCTTTGAAGTCGACGTGAAACCTTCCCCAAATTCAAAAGCTTCGATCGAAACGGTCTATCTGTTTGATAGTGGCTTTCTGCTGGACTATAAACGCAAGCCACCTTATCGCTTCGAAGTCATGCTGACAAAAGAATATTACGAAACTAGCAATTACTGCAAACCGGGTCGTTCGGGAAAACGCCTTGAATTCGCGCCCACACTGCATGCTTTCAGTATTTTTGCCCAGGATACCGAAGGACAGACGGCGTTCACAGAACCGATTTTAAAATTGCTCAGGAGCTCGCAGGAAAGCACCCCGTATCAGGGCAAACCCCAACGCATCCCCGGCATTCTTTCATTAACCGGCTATGATGACGGCGGTCCGTTTGTCGCTTACTTTGACACCACGGAAGCCAATACCATTGATAAGAGCAAAACGTTCCGCCCTGACGAAGGAGTGGATGCCGGAGAAACGGTCGTGGGTGGAATTTTTCCCTGGGAATGGATGAATTATACTGTCGAGGTAGAAAAAACCGGCACCTACACGGCCAAAATCAGCTATGGAACCCCACTGCTGAATCGCAGGGGTTTTCTCCTGCTCGTAAACCATAATCCGGCGGGTGAATTTCCTGTGCTTACCCATAAGCAGGAACTGGGCTTCGGCGTTACCTCCATTTCAGAAGTCAAAGGCATCAAACTCCAAGCTGGACGAAATCTGCTGACCCTCATTGCCCAGTCCGGTGGCATCAATATCCGCGATATCGAATTCTGTGAGCAATAAGCCGTCCCAAAAGAGTGGGCTAGCCGACGTCTCTGTTAAACAAGAAAATCATGAAACCTCTCTACTCTCTGCAGTCCTGCATCCTGCTGCTATCCACTGCCTTCCTGATGGCCAACAGCGTGCTGGTTGAACCACAAACGATACTGCAAAAACAAGTTCCCTGCCACTTTACCTTACTGCTTGACCAACCCGCTGATGGCGCATGCATCGAATTTTCCAGAGGAAAGCAGGACTTTTTCCTCAACCAAAAAAAACGTCTGGAACTGAATGCCACTGAGAATCCCAAAAAATTCACTGCGGAACTGATTCCGGAAAATCTGTTTCATCCCTCTTTACGTTCCGGTAGCGAAAGATACGACGGGAAAATTTTGGAGTTGACCGGCATTGCCCGGCGCTCCGGTCAGGAATTTTCTTTTCCGGCAGGTACCCCATGGGAAAAGATCCAGATGCCGGTGATTTTGCAAAAAGCCCATCAAGTCCTGTCCGGATATGGGAAATTTGCTCAGGCGGCCTGTTTTGACGGACGGCAATCGATTGCGGCAGTCCATCGCATGCCCTTCCATGCCGAAGAGGGAACCCTGGAAGCCTGGGTCTTTCTGCCCCCCCTGTTGTCGCAAAATACCGGGATCATTGCCTTTCTGCAAAGTGCGGATGGCTCTCCATGGCGATATCATGCACTGCAAGTACCGGAAAATTCCCGCAAAATTCAATATTTGAACTATTCCGGCAGCAGCAATCCTCCCTGCCAGGCGATTACCAGCAAAGAAATTTATCTGGAAGAATGGCTTTATGTCTGCATGACCTGGAGTCTAAAGCAGCAGAAAATGGAGTTATTTGTCAATGGAGAAAGCATCGGAACGGCCCCCTACCTGCAACCCTCCGGCGGCAAAATCGCCGATCTAAATCTTGGCGCGCGCATTCATTATGAACACGAAAACTACCAGATCATCAGCCCCTGTCTGCTGATGCTTGATGAACTGCGAATTTCCAGCGTGGTGCGATCTGCACAGGTGCCGGGAAAAAAATGGACTGTTGATGACGATACGCTGCTGCTGATTGACTTTGACGGATTCGAATTTCTAACAAAATAAAGACACAACCTGTTCTTCAAAATTAATTTACATAGCAAACAATCGTCAGCGGAATGCAATACCGCCGGCGGCCCTGTCAAACAACAAATTTTCTGTAGAATCCACAGGATTTTTGTTAAAACGCCACTGGATTCAGGAAGATTTAACCATGTCTAAAACGGTTTCCTTTCGCCTATTTTCCGCCTGGTCTCTGTTTTTTCTCCTTGTTCTAAGCTGGTCACAGCAGTCATCCTCGCGCGAATTGACTCTCGTCAGCGAAGGCACCCCACTGACGGTCTTGGTTCTTGCCGAAAAACCCACGACAACCGCCTGGTACAGTGCCATGGAATTACAACACCATATTGAACTGATTTCCAATGCCAAAATCAATATCGTTCATGAAAACAATCCGCTTCCGGACGGCGTCCGAATCTTTATCGGCGACACTCAGTTCGCCCACAAGCAGAAGATTGATCCGCAGACTTTCGACCTGGAAGAATCGCTGATCCGTTTCATCGGCAATGACATAATCCTGATCGGACGGGATCAGCCAGCCTTTGCCAAACCCGTTTACGGAACCGATAAAGTCCTGCCGGGTATCCATCAATATCACAAAGCGACTCTCTGGGCAAGCTATAATTTTCTCGAACGCTACCTCGGCGTACACTGGTATGCCCCGGGCGAAGCCGGGATTGCCTTCTCCCCGACCAAAACCATTCGCGTAACAGCAAAGGATTTACAGCATGTCCCATCCATGCGGGCCGAACGGACAATCTATATGCCCAGACTCTATGCTGACTCGGAAAATGAGTTCAGCAAAGAGGAGTGCAAGATGTTTGCTCTGCGCTGGCGATATACTGACAATTACGGCATCTGCAACCATAATGTTTACAGCATCTGGTATAAATACTACAAACCGGCGAAAGATCCCAACAAGGCAAAATTCTTTGTTGAATCACGTCCACAGTACTTTGCTCAGGGATACAAGGGGAAAAGCGCAAGTCATCTGATTGCTTTGCGCACTCAATATCCCAATGATCCGGATTTGCCTCCGCAATTGTGCAATTCCAATCCCGAGGTCATCAAACATTTTGCGGAAGAGGCCGTTGATATTTTTCAGGATCGCGGTACACCAGGCCTGGGCTGGCATGTCGGCAAAATGGCAGACTGCCCATGGTATTATCCAATCGAACCGGATGATAACCTGGCTTTCTGCCAATGTCCGGATTGCTTGAACTATTTTAAAAACAAACAGGTCGATGGCCAACGAGCCACCAATTACATCCACTGGGACTGGATTAGCCGGATCGCCCGATGTGCCGCAGAACAGGATTCCGCAGTCAATATTGTCTCTCTGGCCTACCACAACACCCTGAAATATCCCCATGGGCTTGAACTGGCCCCGAATGTCGGTGTGCAATTATGCATTCATCCCTATGATTTCTGGCGTAGCGGTAGCACAGAATCAACTGGAAACAACTGGTATCAGGAATGGATTGATGCAGGAGAGCCCAAACGCCGCATGGTCAATATCTGGACCTATATGTTTTCCGGCTCCTGGTACGCCGTTCTGGTCGAAAAACATCAGCATTTCTTCCCGATGTTCGCACACCGACATACCGGACCTCTTTTCAAAAAATTTGTCAGGGACGGTATTGCCGGCTGGTTTGGCGAAACCAGTGCCGAAGTTCGTGGAGTTTCTTTTTTCCATACTCAGTTAGAAACGTACATTGCTTCCCAGATGGCTTTTGATGCCAGCCAGGATTCCGAGCAACTCATCAATGATTTTTTTAAACTTTATTACGGCAGAGCAGCTGCTCCAATGACTAAATTCTATGATTTGGTTGAAAAAGCCGCGTGGGAAGAAACGCAATATCCCAAAGGCAAGTTGGTGTTGAACGAAGCAATGAACTGGGGAATGATCGGCACTGCTGAACGGATGAAGCTCCTCGCTGGATATGTCGCCGAAGCAGAACAACTGGCCGTCAACGACATGGAAAAAAGCCGGCTTGATTCGTTTAGGAAGGGGATCTGGGATCCCGCACTGAAAGGCCGGGCCGCTTATGAAAAGAAACAACTCTTCCGCAAACGCCCGGTTCCCGAAGTTCAGGTCGCGATCATGGATGATGTTCAAGGTGATCCCCTGAAGATTGACTGGAAAAAGGCAGCCGGCCCCCTGGAATGGAAAACCATTATGGGCTTTCCCACCAATCCCGGCATTCATCTGAAATTCGCCTATGACACAAAATTCTTCTACCTTTACTACACGGAACCGGTTGACACCAATCAATTCAAGGCCGATCCGAATTTCTGGAGTGGTGACATTATTGAAATGTTTTTTGCCAGAACTCCAGAGCGGCCATACTCCCAGATCGCCATTCTTCCTTCAGGCGAGATGAAAGCTTACGCTTACTACTATGAAAATATGGTTGCCTATTCCGGAGAAATTTCGCCGCACGCGGTCGTTAAATCAGAGGTTCAGACAGACCGTTGGACACTCTATATAGCCCTCCCCCTCGATGAACTGATCCCCAATTATAAACTGCAACCGGGAGATTCTTTCCATGCCAATATCTTCCGCGGTTCACCCGGGGCGATCGCACTGTCTTGGAGCCCTGTCTTCGATATCTCCTTCCATGAACTGGCACGCATGGGAAAAATCACTCTGCTGCCGGAAACCGGAACAACATCCGGAAAATAACCCAGTCAGCAAAAGAAGCCGGAACCAATCATACATTAAAACCCACATTTCTCACTTTGTAAAACATCAAACGAAAAGAATTTCAGATTCCTGACTTTATAGCTAAAAACAAAATGTGGCGCTTCCGGTTTTTTAATGGGTTGAAATTTTGCCAAAATATACTGTTGATTGTTAAGGGTGCGGCTATAATATGATATAATTTACGAGCATGTTTTTGCCCTATACGCAGTGCGGTGCTCGCAAGCGAGCGCCAACAGAACGGGACACGGGCTGTGCCCGCTCTGTTCCGGTTATGGATGCCAGTCCCCCCCAAAGGAAATCTTCAGAGTTTGGTCACCCAAAGACCATGCAAATTGCAGTATTCGCGGATGATCATACCGGGTTGTGGAGCGACATGGAAAACGGCTTCCGGCAGAGCGCCGGGTTTGAGGTAATAGCGATTGAGATAATCCCCATTGACAACTTCAACCCAGGCAATATGATGCTGATCGGTCATCGGATGCGGGACTGCCCCGACTTTTACCTTCATCCCACCGGAAAACGCTTCCACCACAGGAACATGCTTCTCTTTGGCGGCATCCACCGTGTTTTCCACCTGCAATTTCATTTCCTCACCACAGCAGAAAGGCGCCACTCCGGCAGTCAGAATTTCAACAATTGAACCACACTTATCGCATTTGTAAACCTGCAGTTTTTTTACTTCCATGGTTTGTCTCCTTTTGTAAAGTGTTGATGAAATTTCCGTCCTGTCTTTTTTGCCTGAACCGCTGCCCAGCCAAACTGCGCACATCCTACAATAGCACCAGCTCGGACAGTTTGCCAGAAAACTGCTCTAAGAAATGGCTTTTATTCGATTTTCTGATAATTGCCCGCCTTGTCATTTTTCATCTTAACCGACAACGTGGCCAGACCACCCGCCAAAACTTCCCGCTGAACGATGACACCCGGCGGGACTTTCAACGTAATATTTGAAAAATTCCAGATATATTTGATCCCGACCGCGACGACCTGCACGGCGACTTCCTGTGCCATGACGGTCGGCACACAGATGATCGCCATGTCCGGCGGAGAATAGCCCAGGCGCTGCCCAATGCTGGCAATATCATAGACCTCATGACCGCGAATCATCCGCCCGATCTTCTCCGGATCACTGTCGAAAACCGATTCAATGCACAAACCATACAGCGAAAATTCATCATAACCAACAATCGCCGAGCCCAACGAACCGACCCCAACCAAGGTTGCCGTGATGATCTCACTCCAGCCAAGATAATCCTTGATATAAGTGATCAAATCATTGATTTCATAGCCAATCCGACGACGACCGGAAATCCCTGTCAAGGCAATATCCTTGCGCACTACAATCAGCTCAATGTCCATGTATTTAGCCAACTCCGTCGACGATACATGACTCTTCCCCTCCATACGCATCCGCAACAACTTGTGCAAATACGAAGGCATCCGCCGAATCGTCGGAGAATTCTGTACTTTTACACGCCCCATGCAATAACCCTTTCGCTTAATACACTTTTTTGTGTTAATAAAAAATACACCATGGAAACCATTTCGTCAAGCAATCCCCCAAAACAAATAGAAGCAGATTGGTACGCAGATGGATCCAATCAGCCCGTCGGTGCAGACAAATTCGTTCCCAGAAAAATAAATTCTCGCACAGACGAGATCGCCTGACCGGCATAAAGATATTAAAATATTAATATATTTAGACTTGTTGACTTGAAATTCGGCAAATAAAAATTATATTATGCTCATATTGATAATAAAATATCAATAAAAACAACCTTTTGAGTGATAACAAACGGAATTGGAGGCACTACGATGGCTGACAAAGAGAAAGTGGTAAAGAGTCCTGCCGTTGATCAGGGTGAAAAGGATCGAGCCGAGTTGGATGCGTTGATTGCGAAGGTTCAGTCTGCTCAGGGTCTTTATTCCAGGTTCAGCCAGGAACAGGTTGATCAGATTTTCCGTGCGGCGGCTTTAGCTGCGAATGAGGCTCGTATTCCGCTGGCCAAGCTGGCAGTAGCCGAGACGGGTATGGGTGTTGTAGAGGACAAAGTGATCAAGAATCATTTTGCCGCCGAATATGTGTACAACAAATATAAGAATGAGAAGACTTGCGGTCAGATTGAATTTGATGAAGCGTTCGGGATTATCAAGATTGCCGAGCCGGTTGGCCTGATTGCCGGTATTATACCGACGACGAATCCGACCTCGACGGCGATCTTTAAGTCGCTACTGGCATTGAAAACACGCAATGGCATCATCTTCAGTCCACATCCCCGGGCGAAGAAAAGCACGATTGCGGCCGCGAAAATCATTTTGGATGCCGCGGTTAAGGCTGGTGCTCCGGCGGATATTATTGCCTGGATTGAGGAACCCAGCGTAGCCAAGAGTCAGCATCTGATGGGACATCCGGCAATCAACATGATTCTGGCTACCGGGGGTCCCGGCATGGTGAAAGCAGCGTATTCCAGCGGGGTTCCGGCCGTCGGTGTCGGCCCTGGTAATACACCCGCAATCATGGATGAGACCTGTGATATCCTAATGGCGGTCAGTTCGGTTATTCAAAGCAAAATCTTTGACAACGGCATGATCTGCGCCTCCGAACAATCGGTTATTGTCGTGGAAAAAATTTATGACGAAGTCAAGGCCGAATTCAGCAAACGCGGTGCCTATCTGCTCAATGCGGAGGAAGCCGGCAAAGTCGCGGCAATCCTTGTCGTGGATGGCAAGCTGAACGCTAATATCGTCGGCCAGACGGCAGTGAAAATTGCGGCGATGGCCGGCTTGAAGGTGCCTGACTATACGAAAATGCTGATCGGTGAAACCTGCGGCGTCGGCAAAGAATACCCTTTCAGCGTCGAAAAACTCTCGCCGGTACTGGCCATGTATAAGGTAAAGGATTATGAAGAGGCTCTACAGCTGGCGCAGAAACTGCTGGCCTTTGGCGGCATCGGGCATACCAGCGTGTTGTACACCAACCCACGCAACACTGAGAATATCAAACGTTTTGGGGAAGAGATGAAAACCTGCCGGACGCTGATCAACATGCCAGCCAGTCAGGGGGCTATCGGCGATGTCTATAACTTCAAGCTCGACCCTTCCCTGACGCTCGGTTGCGGCAGCTGGGGCGGAAACTCGGTCAGCCAGAACGTCGCACCGAAACACCTCTTGAATATCAAAACAACTGCAGAACGGAGAGAGAATATGCTGTGGTTCCGTGTCCCAAATAAAATCTACTTCAAATACGGCTGCCTCCATGAAGCGTTACGTGACCTCGGCGAAGATGGGCGCAAACGAGCCTTTATCGTAACCGACCGCTTCCTCTACAATTCCGGAATGCTTAGCGATCTGACAAAATGCCTCGAAGAAATGGCGATCAAGTTTGACATCTTCAGCGATGTGGAACCCGACCCCACCTTGGGTGCAGCCTATAAAGGGGTGGAACGCATGAATGCCTTCAAGCCGGATACCATCATCGCCTTCGGCGGCGGTTCTCCGATGGATGCCGCCAAGATCATGTGGCTGCTCTACGAACATCCCGATGTCCAGTTCGACGATATTGCCATGCGCTTCATGGATATCCGCAAACGGGTCTATAAATTTCCCAAACTGGGCACGAAGGCCACGCTAGTGACCATTCCCACCACTTCCGGCACGGGTTCGGAAGTGACTCCGTTTGCCGTTATCACCGACGAAAAAACCGGCAACAAATATCCCTTGGCCGACTATGAGTTGACGCCGGATATGGCCATTATTGACAGCAAGCTGGTCATGAATATGCCGAAGAAGCTGACTGCAGCCAGCGGCATTGATGTCCTGGTACATGCGCTGGAAGCCCGCGTTTCGATTCTGGCCAGCGAATATACCAATGCCCTAGCTGGCGAAGCCGCCCGCCTGGTCTTTAAATATCTGCCCATCAGTTATCAGCATCCCGACGATGAAAAGGCACGAGAGAAGATGCACCACGCTTCGACCTTGGCTGGCATGGCCTTTGCCAACGCCTTCCTGGGGCTCTGTCATTCGATGGCGCATAAGCTCGGCGCGGAGTTTCACATTCCGCATGGCATCGCCAATGCCCTGCTGATCAATCCGGTCATCTTCTACAACGGCACCAGCAAACCGACCCGCCAGGGTACCTTCTCGCAATACCGCTGCCCGGAGGCCAAGGAGCGCTATGCCATGCTGGCGGATTTCCTGCAGCTCACCACCCCGAATATGACGCCGGAGGTAAAGGCTGCCGCTCTGATCAGCGAAATCGAAAAACTCAAAAAAGTGCTGGAAATCCCAACCAGCATCAAAGAGTACGGCATCCCGGAAAAGGATTTCCTCGACAGAATTGATATGCTGTCGGAAAAAGCCTTTGATGATCAGTGCACCGGTGCCAATCCGCGTTATCCCCTGATTGCTGAAATCAAAGACCTTTATCTCAAAGCCTACTACGGGAAATAAACATCAGGCGGGAAAAGTGGAAGCTGCTGCTCTCCAAAAGGCCAGCTTCCGCTTTCCAGTGGAAAACTCTACGATGCAAAAACTAAAAATCAATATCTGTATGGGAAGCTCTTGTTTTGCCCGGGGCAATGAAGACAACCTCCGCCTGATTGAAGACTACATCCGGGAACATGACTTGGTCGACAGAATCGACTTGTCGGGGCGCTGTTGCGCACGGCAATGCGCTATAGGACCGAATATCAGTATCGACGGGGTTATTTACAACCAGATCGAAAAAGAACAACTGCTGAAATTGCTGAACGAAAAAATCCAGCAAAACCCCAAGGAATAGAGCAACCATGAATCAAAGCTACCCGATTTTTACTGCGGATGCGGAATGCCAGGATTGCTTCAAATGTGTGCGGCATTGTCCGGTCAAGGCCATCAAGGTCGTCTCCGGCCATGCCTCGGTGATTCCAGAGTTATGTGTTGCCTGTGGCAAATGCGTCGAGGTCTGCCCGGTAAAAGCCAAGAAAGTCCGTGATGATTTCGGGAAAGTTTATGATTTACTGCAGGGGTCGGATCCGGTTTATGTGTCTCTGGCTCCATCCTGGGGCAGTGAATTCAAGGGGCTGCCGGCCAGTAACTTGATTGCCGCACTACGTAAACTCGGTTTTGCGGGGGTCAGCGAGACGGCTCTCGGCGCACAGATCGTCTCAGACAATCTTGCCGAACACCTGCGCACGATGCAACGCGGCATCATGATTTCCTCGGCCTGCCCCGTTGTGGTTGATTTCATCCGTAAATATCTGCCAGATTTTGCCGATTCAATCACCCCGGTGCTCTCCCCTGCCCTCAGCCATGCCCGAATGCTGCTCAAGACGTTTGGAGAAAAAATCAAAGTGGTTTTCATCGGTCCCTGCATTGCCAAGAAGAACGAAGCCGACCGGCATCCGGAATTGATTACGGCGGCCATTTTGTATCCGATGTTAAGGCAATGGTTAAAGGAAATGAAAATTGATCCCTGGCAACTGGAGCCCAGCACCGAAGACGTTTTTGTGCCGGAAAATTCGCGAGAGGGCGCGATTTATCCGATTGAAGGTGGGATGAATGAGACCTTGCGAGCCCATTCCGGCTGCAACCATATCAATTACACGGTGCTATCGGGGATCGATGCCTTGCGCCAGGCACTGCAGGGCTTGCATCCCGAAGACATCCGGGAGCCGGTTTTCCTGGAAGCCTTGGCCTGTATCGGAGGCTGTGTGCATGGACCTGGAACCGAACATTGTTCCCCCGGCCTGCTCGAACGACTCCGCATCATCCGAAATACCGATTTTCAGAAAGAACTACCGCAGCGCAGCCTGTCAGAAATCTCAGAGACGTACGACACGGCACCTGTACAGGAACCCGAAGTCTCTCTGCGCGACATCAAACAGGCTCTGCTTTCCATCGGCAAACAAACCCAGGAAGATGAACTCAACTGCGGCGGCTGCGGATACTATACCTGCCAGAATTTTGCCAAGGCCTTGCTGGCCGGCAAAGCTGAACCGAATATGTGCGTCTCCTATCTGCGCAATCTGGCGCAGAAAAAGTCCAATGCGATCCTGCGCTGCATTCCGGCTGCCGTCGTCATTGTCAACAGCAATCTGCAGTTAATCGAGTGCAACCGCCGTTTTGCTGAACTCTGCGGCGAAAATGCGCTGGAAATCTACGATGTCGCACCCGGCATGCCAAATGCCTTTCTGAACCGATTGCTTCCCTTTGCCGACCTCTTCGAGGAAGTCATCAAAACAGGACGGGAACTCGCCAGAGATGCTCAGAAACTCGATCAAAAACTGCTCAACATCAACATTTTCAACATTGAACCAGGACAGGTGATCGGGGCGATCCTTTTTGATGTCACACAAACCGAATTCACCCGCGAACAAATTGCCAATCAAGCCCGAAAAGTCATCGAAAAAAATCTAGCGACCGTCCAGGATATCGCCTGCAAACTTGGGGAACACATGGCCGAAACCGAAATCCTGCTGCGCTCCATCGCTGAAAATTACTCGGACAGCAGCAAAACGGAATCTTGACCGGAGGGCAGAAATGATGAGTACAAACCAGGAAAATCCTCTGTTTCTTGATCTGGCCTGTAGCCAGTGTTGCAAACATGGCGAAAAAATCTGTGGAGATGCCTTCAAGTTTGAGAAAAGCGACAATGACGGTCGGGTGGTTGCGGTGCTTTCCGATGGTTTGGGCAGCGGTGTCAAAGCCAACATTCTCGCTTCGATGACCGCGACCATGGCTTTGAAATTTGCGGCTGTGCCGAATTACAGCATTCTGCATGCCGCCGAGATCATGATGAGCGCTTTGCCGATCTGCCAGGTTCGCAAAATCAGTTACGCGACTTTTACGATTCTAAATGCCTGGCCGGACTGCTCCATCCGCATGGTTGAAATGGGAAATCCTTCTTTTCTACTTTTCCGCCACGGCAAACAGCTCGAAATCCCTTTCGAAAAAATGGAGTCCACCCACTGGAACAACCGGAAAATGAAAAT
>JBAXYW010000056.1:0-14585 GCA_041670605.1 Lentisphaeria bacterium | reverse complement strand
TTTGAATTCCGTCGCGGAAAGGTTTGTCTTGAGCATAAAATCCGAATGCCTGGACCGCTTTATTCCCATCGGAGAAAAATCGCTGCGTCTGGCAATCAGCAACTATATGGAATTTTATCACACCGAGAGGCCGCATCAGTCGCTTGGCAACAAACCCCTTCGACCGGAAAATGAACCCGATCCGGACACGAGCCGGATTGCTTGCCGGGAACGCATGGGCGGCCTTTTGAAACATTATTTCCGCCAAGCCGCCTGAAGCTTCCAAATACCTGCATTCCCAGTCATCCGGCCCTGCGCGGAGGCCCCCCTGTGTCTGAATGCCGAAATTCAGGATAGAAGTAGGCACAATCGGCGCCAAATTCACCGTTTGCAGATGATCCCATCCGATGAAAATTCCTGCCGAAATCGTTTCTTTCCTTCTCAAAAATGGGAACTTGGCCCGCTGATGAATTTTCGGATAGGGCGGGTATATATTGGCCATTGCCCGGGCGTTGTCCATGGCAAACCAGGATTTCGATTCAGACCCTTGGCCGCGCTGCAGAATCTGCGGGAAAGATTCACCAGGTATTTCTCCGGCATCCCATCATAAACTCCGCACGTCTGCGCAAACTGACGCAAAAAACGGATGCAACGATCAATGCAGCACTTCGAAATCTCCAAAACCTCGGCATCATAGAGGAAACAACCGGACAGAAACGAAATCGCCTCTTCTGCTACTCAGATTACCTCAATCTGTTAAACGAAACCCCGTCGGATCATCCGGCAGCCTCCCAGAAAATTGACGCCCACAACCGATGTTAAGTTATTGGAAATTATATCAACAAAAGCAGCAACCTGTGCAAATTTAAAATCGGAATTGAAATTTGCACAATAAATAACTTCGTACCGCTCGGTCGATCGGTTCGAGAAAAAATCGACCAGGACACTCGGGCCCCCTTATGAAACATGACCAGACATACGTCGGCTAAAGTTCACAGAGAACGCTATCAAAGATACATACGCCGCTGCCATCCAATGAAAACGGTACCTGCAAAATTGTCCTTGGAGTATCCCCCCGCCGGGGTGTGCACTGCCCGAATACATTTACATGATACCAGCAAAAAAAATCCAATCATGATTTGACATAATCCTTTTTGTGTTTACGTTATCTTGTAAACCTCAAATAGTTTACCGAAGATCATGTAATTATCATGTAAGGATCATATGAAGGGTGGAAGAAAATCAAGTGAAAGTGGTTGTTTGCCTCCTGATAAACACAATCTTGGTCAACAGACGGAGATGGTGAAGAGTCGTCTGGTAAGTTATATACTGGATCATAATTTATCGGTAGGTGAACGTCTTCCGACGCAGGATAAGTTACGAAAGAATTTAGGTGTTGGCAGTCGAACGATTCAGCGTGCGGTTGAGTCCTTGGCATTGGCTGGTGTGGTCGAGACACGCAGTTGCGGTGTCTTTTTGAAGCGCAGTGATGCGGATGGATTTTTTGGTCATCAGTTGGGACTGATCAGCAGCAATTTTCAGGAGCGGCCGGATGCGTTGTATCTGCAGCAGTATTTGACTTCGGTTTTGCGCCATCGCAACTGCAATGTACTGAATTTCTATCGAAATGCTTCCCCTCCGCAAATGGCCGATGGATTTGATGCTTATCCAGGATTGCAGCGCAATATTTCCCAGCGTTTAATCGAACTGCTGGTTAGTTTGGTTCCGCTTTCAAGCGAGATTGTAACCTGTTGTCAACAAAGTGGGATTCCTGTTTTCTACTGTGGATTATCGTTGGGAGAGTACAGTGCCTCGATTTCATCGTGCGTTGGCGAAGCGTTGTCCTATTTCCAAGAGGCTGGTTTTCATCGTCCGGCGGTTATTTTTAGTGGTGCGTTTCCGGCAGATTGTGTTCGTGCACTGGAATCTTTCCATGGTGAAAATTATGGCGCATATCTTCATGGCGGGCTGGCAGCCCCTGAACTTCTGAAGAGTTATTTGAACGCTTGTGCTGCAGGGGCACAGCCAGATTCTTTATTCATCAGCGATGAATTTCTGGCGTGTTATCTGTACAGTACAATGCCGGAAGCAGGTTGTAATTTTCCGCCTGCGATTACGGTCAAGCATCGCCAGTTGCCAATCTGTATTCCATTTGAGTTATATGGCTGGTATGAAATTGATGCGGATGCGATTGCTGTTACTATTGCGGAAAATATCCTTTGCCTTCTCCGTAAAGAGAAACCTGCCTGTGCGCACAATGTTATTTCGCCGCCTTTCTACCATGCCAGTCAACAAATCACGGCACAAAGTTCAGGAAAGGTTGCCAGTGTTGTTCGTCCCGCAGCTTCATTTTCGCCATATGCCATTGGAAACCGTCGTGAGTTGTTTATCGATGACTTCGTCACCGATCAACGCAACAATTTGACCTTGCAACTGCATGAACCCAAAGCACAGTTGCCGGTTGCCAGCCAACCTACCGGGTACTATATGACAATGCTGCAGCAGGACGGCATTATTCACTGCTACAGCCGCCGTAATTTCCTGGATTACACCGGAAGCGATTCACCTTACTTGGTAAAACCGGGCTTCACTAATGAATACACGGCTTACTTCCAGAGTAAAGGGGGGATCACCTTTCTGGAACCACCGCTGTTCTTATATGACTGTGGCATACCCAACGTGGCATTATGCATGCAGATTGGCATTCATAATTTTTCCCCATTCTATGACAGCAACCCCAAATGTCCGGATGATGAGCGATTCAAGGCCATAGCCGGCGTCAGTGACATTGGTGGACTTTATTGCTTTTGCTCTCCGGACTGCTACCATTTCCAACGCAGAGAAAAAGTGATGATCGAGCCACGCAAGGAATGGGGCTACTGCTTTGATTCACAGAATGTCATCTTCTGGTCAGAGGTTGAGGGATGTTACGTCTGTTATTTCCGTGTGAATATTACACCGGACGGGCGGAAATTGCGTTCCTTCTGCAAGGGTACCAGCCCGGATTTGGTGAATTGGGAATTTACGCAGTTGGAAGTCAATTTGGAGAATGAGCACCTGTATGTCAGCCTCATCGCACCATACCCCCGTGCCCCCCATATTTACATAGGGACGCCAACACGATACTGCGAAGAGCGTGGAAGCGCCACGGATATCGCTTTAATCTTTTCCCGTGAGGGAAGAAAAATTGCACGCCCAAGCAATGAGGCGTGGATAAGACCGGGACTCAATACGGAACGCTGGAAAAATCGATCGAATTACTTGGCATACAATGTAGTTCAGACCTCTCCAAGCGAATTAAGCTATTACCATATCCTCTCCAAAGTCCGCTATACCCTTCGTACCGATGGATATTGCTCTTTACACGCCGGCTATGCAGAAGGTGAATGGCTTTCAAAACCGCTCCAATACAAGAATGGAAAGTTGGAGTTCAATCTTGCCACCAGCGTCATGGGCAGCTTCAAGGTCGAATTACAGAATTCTGATGGGGTTCCGATCAAAGGCTGCACAATGGATGAAAGCGAAATCTTCTACGGCGATTCCATCGCATACACTCCTTCCTGGAACGGCTACTCGAAATTGCCATTCAAGAAAGGCGACATCTTCCGCATCCGCTGCCTGGCCAGAGAATGCGACGTCTTTTCATTCGTTATCTCTTAAAAAATGCATTTTCAACAACTTAAAACCATGGAGAAAAAAACACACATCAATCCATTTCAGAGATCGAATCGTCCGGTTAATTTTTCGTCAAGTTCAGTCCAATGAATCGTACAATCAACTTAAGGAGGTTTAAAATGCGTAAAGTTTTCACCCTGATTGAATTATTGGTCGTCATCGCGATCATCGCCATTCTGGCGTCGATGCTGTTGCCCGCATTAAGCAAGGCCCGTGCCAAAGCACGCAACATAACATGCTTAAACAATTTGAAAACGATTGGTTTGTATTGCGCGATGTATTCTGATGCTAATAATGACACTCCAGTCCCTACCTTTATGGGAAGCAACGATTACCGTGGTTGGGTTCCTTCGGTTCTTGGTAGAAAATACGCCGACCTGGTCGGTAAAGCCGCTGGTGAATTTCATTGTCCGGAAGACATGGAAAGCACAGGTGTTGCTCCTGATAAGCGGGTCAGCTATGCCCTCTGTTCCGGCCATCAATGGAATATGCGCTGGGGCGGCACTAGTCCGGCTGAAGCCGTACGAGAGCGCGGTATGGCGACACGGCTTACAGCAATCGGTGGCGCAGGAATCTATATGAGCAATGTGGATGTTCCAAGTATGACCATTTGGGTTAGAGAAGACTGGAAGCCGGGTCGTGGCATGGATCAGACATATGATGTTGATGGTGCAGTCCCAGCATGGGATTTCTTTAGTTTTAACCGTACAGATAGACCGAGCCTTGCATTCCATAATGGTTTGAGATATACAAATTGTGTGTTTGTCGATGGTCATGTGGAGTCAATTGATTCCTATTCAAATTTCCAAGACCCCAAGAGATTGGCAGTCATCAGCAAGAGACTGCACAGCACCACAACTTGTTCAGGGCACTAATCATCTCAACCACAGCATATTTTCAAACGAAAGGATAACAATGAGACAATTCCTTTTGGCGGTTTTGCTTATTCATGGGTCATTATTTGGTGCTATTCCGCTGATTGTCAATGGCAACAACAATTCCACCATTGTCATCGACGAAAAAGCGCCATATGAAGTGCAATATGCAGCCAGGGAACTGCAACATTTTCTGCAAATATCTGCTGACAAACTGGTGCCGATAAAGCACCAGTTAGGCGCGGGAGTCAATATCTGCCTCGGCGACAACCAGGGAAGCCGCAAGGCCGGCATTACGCTGGAGGGTCTTCAATCCAATGGCTACAAAATCATTACCCAAGGCAACAACATTTACATCGTCGGCAAAGACCGTACCAATCCTGTTCCACTGGTTGGCGGCACGTCCGGATACCAGAAAATTCACATCTACAGCAAAGAATTGAACCTGTCTTCCATGGGCGACAAAGGCACGCTGCACGGTATGTATTATTTCCTGAAAACCCAATTGGGTTGCCGTTGGTTCATGCCTGGCAAAATTGGTGAAGACATTCCAATCATCACCGGCGATCTTGACATTCCTGACCTGAATGTGACGCGGAATCCCGCGTTCCCCAATCGTGGCTATAACCCTTTTTTGTTTGATAACGACTTCAATGCCGCACAATGGCATTTTCGGGTTGGTTTTGGCTGCCAGGAGCCGATCGAAATCATGCACAGTTTCTACAACATGAACAAGTACCAGAAGACCAACCCCGAGTTCTTCGCACTCTACAAGGGCCAGCGTGATTTCGACATCACCTGCGAAAACCGCGGCAATCTCTGCCTGACCAATCCTGGCCTTTTCAATGCCTATGTGGAAGAAGCCCGCAAGTTCTTTGACGCCGACCCCGAACGCAAGGTTTTTCCCATTATGCCCAACGATTGGTTCAATCAGATTTGCGAATGCCCCAACTGCCAGGCTTTGGCTGAATATGACAAGCCTGAACACGGCAAGTTCTCCAACTACGTCTGGGGCTTTGTCAATCAAGTTGCCAAAGAAGTCGGGAAGACGCATCCCGACCGCTTTATTGGCTGCATGGCTTACAATACCTTCCGCCAATTTCCCGACAAGGTGAAATTGGAACCCAATGTCTATGTCTCATTTTCCAAATGCCTTTACTGGGAGTTTGATGACAACTACTACCAACGCGGCCAAAAGGAACTCTATGACTGGATCAATCTGACCGACAATATCGTTCTCTTTGAGTATCTCTGCTGGACTATAACCAACCCGCATTTGCAGGGGCTGCCCATTTTTGCCCCGCACTGGCTGTCCAAGGACTTCAAACGCCTGAAAGGCAAAGTCTACGGCTATAGCATTTGCGGTGATTATGGTCCCCATCGCAAATACAAATGCTACGGGCATGCGCTTTATTGCCCAAGCATCTATATCGTTTCCGAACTCTCATGGGATCCGGACCTGAATATTGATGCACTACTGGATGACTACTACACGCGCTTCTATGGGCCTGCCGCTGGCGAAATGAAACAGTTCTGGACATACGCCGAGGAACTCTGGTGCAATATGAACGTAAAGAAGCGCGGCCCATCTGACGGTATCAACTTGACCATCTACACCGTCCCTGTGCTGAATCGTCTGCAAGCGTATCTGGACAAAGGCCTGGCAATTGCTGGCAAAGATACCATCTACGGCAAGCGCATCATGGAATTTAAAAAGTGGTTTGACCCCTATGTGGCACGTTTCAATAATCCCAGAAACACCCCCCAAACGATGGAGATCAAAAAAGCCACGAGCAAAATCGTGATCGATGGCGATTATGATTCAGCTTGGTCATCTGCACAGATTGTGGACTTGGTCGGTCTGATGGATGGGCAAAAGCCAAGCGAGGCTACCATGGCGCATTTGCTGCACGACGCAGATTATCTTTATGCGCTTATTCGCTGTAACGAACCCAAGTTGGACGAAATGACCGCCCTCTGCACGAAAGACGAATATCTTGGACTCCCTCCAATTTGGAAAGACGATGGCGTGGAAATTTATATTTCGCCAGATGCAAGCCATCCGGAAGTTTGCATGCATATTCTGGTCAATGCCGCTGGGAAGAAGGTGGATTTATCTCACGCGGACGGCACTGACAATTCGAGCATGACCAAAGACGACATTTCCTATACATCAAATGCTCAAATCGTGGTGAAGAAACATTACGGAGAAGACAACAACCACACCAAGCAATGGTACGTTGAAATGGCCATTCCCAAATCGGCGCTGAATCTGAAGACGGTCAAACTGACCAATAACTTGCGGATCAACATCTGCCGTACCCGCAATGTGAACGGCATCGATACCAAGGCACAGGAACGCAGTGCCTGGTGCGCAACCATTTCCGACCAGTTTTATCTCCCCAGCCGTTTCGGATACGCGACCCTGCAAGAATAATCTTTCGTGTAGCGATCGGATGAGACAGGCCGTCCTGGGATATTGTGGCCGCGTTATGGCAACCGATGTCGGGCGCGGTGACCCGCCCCTGCAGCAATTGCACTGTGTTCACCAGGCGGGTGCGCCAGTAGCTTTTTTGATGTAGAATACATGAATCATTGTGCGGTTTCCGCAATTTTTATTTCAAATTAAACAACACAAGAGGGATTTACTATGAGAAGTTTTACACAAATCAACAGATCACACGACCGCACAATCCATGTTGATGAAGCCGTTGTCATGCCACTCCGTAAAGTTACCGGCTTTTTTCAGAAAAAGAGGATCTTTGCAATGAGTAAAATGATTCCCGTCTTCCTGCTTTTATGCACAAGTGTTTTTGCCGGCATTGATTTCATTGTTGATGGCAAAGAAACCATTTCTTACATTGTCCTTGATCAGGTACCCACGCCAACCGCCCAATATGCCGCCCGGGAACTGGCCGAATACATTGAGAAAATCACCGGTGTCAACCTGCTTTTTGAAGTGGGCGTTGGAAAGTCTTTCAAGAATATCATCATCGGTTATGGCGAAAATGCCCGCAGCGCAGGGCTGACACTGGATGGCATTAAACACGATGGCTTCCGTCTGGTCACCAGGGGAAACAACCTGTATATCTATGGACGTGATCGCGCAACAAACCGCCCGGTGTTGGGTGGCGTCAAACATATACAGCTTATCCACATCTACAACAGCAAATATGACATTGGCGCATTCGGTGATTCCGGCACCCTCTACGGAGTCTATTATTTCCTGCGGGAATATCTTGGTGTTGACTGGTTTATGCCAGGAGAAACCGGAGAAGTTTGCCCCAAAAGCAAAGACCTCATCATTCCGGACATTGATGTCACCGTCAATCCCGATTTTGAATATCGCACAGTCATGGCAGGACTCTTCAACTTCAATCACGAGTTTGCCAGATGGTATCGCCGGGTGGGATATGGGGCTCCATTCCCAGTCGAAATCAATCATTCGTTTTACATCATGAATAAATATCAGCAAACGCATCCGGAATGGTTTGCACTCAAGGACGGCAAACGGGATTTCAACATCACATGTGAGGGTCGTGGAAATCTCTGCCTTTCTCAACCTGGCTTGCTTGAAGCATTCATCAAGGAGGCTCGCAATTATTTCGACCAGAATCCGGATAAGGAAATCTTCTGCATTATGCCCAATGACTGGTTCAACCAGATTTGCGAATGCCCGGACTGCCAAAAACAGGCCGATTATGATAAGCCGGACTACGGAAAATTTTCCAACTACGTGTGGAATTTTGTCAATAACGCCGCTAAAGAAATCCGAAAATCTCATCCGGACAAATTCATCGGTTGTTGTGCTTACAACAGCTATATGATGATACCGGACAGGGTTGAACTGGAACCCAACATCGCAGTGATGATGACGACCGCCCTCTATTATCGTTTCGATGACTTCTACCGTATGCGCAATGATGAACTGGCATACCAGTGGAGCCATAAGACAAAGCGCTTCTATACTTGGCAGTACTACTGCTGGGATAATACCAATCCTCACTTGAAAGGACTGCCAATCATTTTCTCGAAATGGCTGGAAAATGATTTACGCAAACTAAAAGGCGTTTCACGCGGCGAATTTATTGACGGCGGCTCCTTGGGCTCACGGTACCAATTCTCCTCACCGGCACTTAATTCAATCAATTATTACCTGACTGGGAGACTTTTGTGGAATTGCAACCTTAACGTGGATGAACTGATGAATGACTACTGTACAAAATTCTTCGGTCCAGCAGCGTCTGAGATGCGCAAATTCTGGTCTAAAGCGGAAAATTTATGGACCAATATGGACGTTAAGAAACGGGGCCCTGCCGACAACTTGAATTCCACGCTCTATACCAAAACCGAGTTGGACGAGTTGCGCGGATATTTGCTAAACGCTTCAGCAGCGGTGCCGGCCGAATCCGCCTATGCCAAGCGAATTGCCGGCATTCAAACACTGTTTTTTGCATACGCAGACAAGGTTTCCAATATCAATAATAAGATCCCGGTTGGGGAAGTGAAGCGCACCAGCAATCCGCCACGTATAGACGGGGATCATGAAACACTGTGGAATACAGCGAATGTAATGACTTTTGTTGAGAGTTCCACCGGTGGGAAGCCAACGGCGGAAACCGAAGCCCGTTTGCTTCACGATGATGATAATCTTTATATTTTTGTCCATTGCCAAGAAACCAATATGAAGAATATCAACGCCAATTGCCGGAACAATGATTCCAATGCGTCTCCAGCCATCTGGGATGATGATAGCGTGGAAATTTTCCTGTCACCAGATCGCCGGGTGCCCGATAAGACCATACAAATCATTATCAATTCCGAAGGCTATTATTGGGATGCCTGCTACAATTCGAGGGAATATCCGCAAGATACTCCTTACAAATACAACTCCGGTCTGACAGTGAAAACTTCCGCTGACAAAGAAGGCTGGAGGATCGAAGTGGCGATCCCAAAGAAAAATCTGGCAGTCGATGGTGTCGAACCGACAAGCGAATGGCGTGTAAATCTTTGCCGTAATCGCTGGGTGTCAGAAATAGACTCCAAATCGATTGAACGTTCCAGCTGGAGTCCAACCCTTGTACCAGTTTGGCGAACTCCATCACGTTTCGGATACCTCAAATTCCAATAGAAACCGAAAAACAAAGCCCCCTCAAAACGCATGTGAGACGGAATTCTCACTGATCGGTTGTTGTAGAATAGCCATTTCTTCTTTCGGAGGATCTATGAAAATCATTGCTAAACTGGTTGTACTGCTTTCTCTGACGGGCAGTCTTTTTGCCGACGTTGTGTTGTTTGATAACAGCCAGTCAGAAGCGGTTATCGTATTGGAGGAAGAGGCCAGCGTTGCCGCACGCAGAGCCGCGTCGGAATTTCAGCAATACCTGAAGAAAAGCGGCGGTGTGGATGTGCCGATTCAGGCAGTGCCAGGAGATAAAGTCAATATCTATGTGGGGGAAAGCAAATACACAAAGACCGCAGGGCTGGATTTGAAAGGTCTGACTTACGATGGTTTCAAGATTGTCACAAAGGATAACAGCGTCTATGTGTTCGGACGGGATCGGCGCGAAAAAGAGCCACTTGTCGGGATGAATTCGCCTTTCCAAAAAATTCACGCCTATAACAAAGCGCACGATATTTGCGTCTTTGGCGAACACGGCACACAATACGCTGCCTATTATATCCTTCGCGAATTCGCTGGAATCCGCTGGTTTATGCAAGGAGAAGATGGCGAACATGTCCCAAAACTGAAAAAACTGACCCTGTCAGAAGGCATGAATCTGGCTGTCTCGCCTGATTTCGAGTTCAGGTTTTTGTTTGTGGGACTTATGAATAATGATGACGATTTTGCTTTCTGGTTCCGCCGGGCGGGGTTTGGCGCACCCTATCCGGTGGAAATAAACCATTCTTTTTATTTGATGAACAAATACCAGAGTCTGCACCCTGAATGGTTTGCATTGTACAAAGGACAGCGTGATTTCAACATGACGTGCCTGAAAGAAGGCAACCTCTGCCTCTCTCAACCAACCCTGGTTGAAGCATTTGCTCTCGAGGCAAGGAATTTTTTCAAAAAATCCCCGGAGAGTCGGATCTTCCCAGTTATGCCGAATGACTGGTTCAATCAGATCTGTGAATGTCCAGAATGTCAGGCTCAAGCTGAATACGACAAACCGGATTACGCGAAATTCTCAAACTACGTGTGGCGTTTCGTCAATAAAGTCGCCCGTGAGGTTGCAAAAACGCATCCGGACAAGTTCATTGGATGCGCGGCCTACAGTTCATTCATGGGGTTGCCTGACCAGGTGAAGATGGAACCCAATGTTGCCATCACCTTTACCACCTCCACAGGATTCCGCTTCGATGACTTCTATCGCACCAGAAACGATGTATGGTTGTATGATTGGAGTCAATACACCAAAAACTTCTATCTGTGGAATTATTTCTGCTGGGACATGACCAATCCACATCTTTCCGGATTGCCAATCGCCTTTACACACTGGATCGATAAGGATGTAAAAAAACAAAAGGGATTCGTCAAAGGCACATTTATCGAAGCGGATTTCGGGCCGGGAAACAATTACAGAATCGTGAATCCGGAACTCAACCACCTGAACCTGTATATTCTCGGACGCCTGATGTGGGACTCTTCACTCAACGTCGATGAATTGCTCGAAGATTACTATGCCAATTTCTATGCTCAATCTGCTCCTGAATTGAAAAAGTTCTGGAACCGAGCCGAAGAAATTTGGACGAATATGAACGTGAAAAAACGGGGTATATCCGACAATTTAAACGCCACTCTCTATACGCCGGAAGTCCTCCTCGAACTGAAATCCTACCTGGAGAATGGCATGAAGGCCGTGCCGGCAGACAGTGTCTATGCACGCCGTATCCTGGGCATCCAGAAATGTTTTTATCCGTATGTATCGAAAGTGACCAGCACCCGTGCGAATCTTCCGTCCCATAAGGCTCGACGCACTTCGGTCGCACCAGTCATCGACGGTAAATGCGACGATCTGTGGCTCAAAGCCGTTCCGATGAAATTTGTGACAGCGACCGATGCCCTTGAGCCATTGGCTCCAACCGAGGCAAAAATGCTTCACGACGATAAGCATATTTATTTCTTGATCAAGTCGAGTGAAACAAAGATGAAAGCAATGGTCGCAAAAGGAACTGTCCATGACTCCTATTCCAGCCTTGCCGCCGATGACACCATTGAAATATTCCTTGCACCCGATGCGACAAAAACGGGCCGGTTTGTGCAGATCATCGTCAATTCCCTGGGAACTGTCGTTGATGCTTTTTATGAAGAGTCCGCGAAGAAACCCGAAGGGGATTTCAGTTATGAATCTCACGCGATCGTTAAAACTGCGTTGCAGGACAAGTCATGGACGTTGGAAATCGCTGTACCGAAAGGCAGTTTCGAAATCAATGCAATCAAGCCGCCAACCCGCTGGCGCATGAATATTTGTCGTAACCGCAATGTTGACAACATCGATACAAAGGACATGGAACTCTCCAGCTGGAGTTCTCCTCTTGTCCCCAGCTGGCTGATTCCTGTGCGTTTCGGATATCTGGAATTCGAATAGATATCAGTGAAATGCCCATTCAATGCAAGAGCCAGCGGCGAAGCGGGAAAATCCCCCTTTGCAGCCGCTTGATTTGGGAAACGTTAGGAAGAGGGCGTCCAAAAGATAACAACGAAAGGCACGAAAAAGCACGAACTTTTTTTAGAGTTGGGTTAGTGTGGTGATCGTTACCTTCAAAAATTTTGTTGTAATGCAAGCCAAAGGCAACAAAAAGCAAATTTTGGCGATGAAGTATCAGGTTTGGACATCAGCTTTCCTACAAAATTTTCGTAGCTTTTGGTGTTTTTTCGTTGTTAAAAAAGCTTTTTGGACGGGGTCTAGGTACTGTTCTGATTGGGAGAATAAATATGAAAGAAATAATAAAGCCACTTCCCCGTGGAGTGCTCCATCTCAATGGTGTTCTGGGTAAAGCACTCGACAAAACAATCGAGGGGCGTCTGAAAAAAGTTGATTACAAAAAACTCACCGATGTTTTTCGTTACCGTACGGAAACCGACAATGCCTGGCGTTGTGAGTTTTTCGGCAAAATCCTCCGTTCCGTCATTTTTGCTTGGCGTTCCACGCAGGATCCTGAATTGAAGAAAATCCTTGATCACTCCATACAGGCGATTCTTGAGGCTCAAACGCCCGATGGAATAATCAGCTCCTATCCGCATGACTTGCAACTGAAGGGATGGGACATTTGGGGACGCAAATACGTTCTTCTGACTCTTCTGGAATATTATGATGAAGTCGATCCCCGTCCTGAAATTCTGCTGGCGGCTGCCCGCCATGCGGACGCTTTGCTCCGTCAAACCAACGGCAAAATCCAGAATTATGGTGAACATCAAGGCATGGCAGCCAGTTCCATCCTTCGTGGATTAGTGCGGCTGTATCGGGCTACTGGAGAAAAACACCACCTGGATGCAGCCCGGACGCTCGCCCAGGCAGGATGCTGCTGGACGCATGATATCTTTAAGGCAGCCTGGAACGGGTTTCTTCCGAGCGAACTGGCAAATGGCAAGTCCTATGAAATGACCAGTTGTTTTCAGGGGATTGTGGAACTCTACAAAGTTACGCAAGATCCTTTTTTTCTCGAATCGGCGGTACGCTATTTCGAAGCCGTGCGCGATCATGAGATCTTCATAACAGGAAGCGGCGGATTAAAGGACTGTATGGGAGAACTTTGGTATAATGGGAAATCCCGGCAGATGCGGCAAGATTGCGGCGGTATCGGAGAAACTTGTGTGACGGTTACCTGGCTTGCCTACTGCCGGTGCATTCACGAACTCACCGGAAACAGTTCTCCCGCAGATGAAATGGAGCGTGCTTTTTATAATGCATTGCTTGGTTCGATCTCCCAAGACGGTTCCAATTTCATTCACACCAATCCGATGCTCACTGGCGGAGCAAAAATCCTCTCCACCGATCAGATCGGTGTCATTACTGGCAGTCCTTATGATGGGCATGATTGTTGCCGCGCACAGGGTCCCTATGGACTGTCGCTTGCACCAATGATCGCCGTCATGGCAACAGAACACGGATATGCAGTGAATCTGTATGAAGACTTGGAAGCACAAAATATTCTGAAAATTGAGGGAGGATATCCAGCCAATAGTTCGGTTCAAATCACGGTATTGCAGGAAGGCGATTTCGAACTTGCACTTCGCATCCCTGCAGACTTTGCCTGTAAGGTTGATGGCAAAGGAGTTTCTTCCGGCTATCACCGGCTTCGCCATGACTGGAAATCAGGAGAAAAGGTTCTGCTTGATTTTGATTTCACAGAGCGAACGATTCTTTCTCCCTGCAAGCAATGGAAGGCATTTCAATGCGGCCCTGTGGTGATGGCCGAGGATCATCGAACAGGAAATCCTCCCGAAGAGATTTTACACCGATCGGGCAACCGAATGGATTATGCAACGGCCGGCAACCTCTTCTCGGTAGATAACACGTTGCGCGTCTGGTTCCCTATAAAGGAGTTGTAACAAAATAATAGCGATGGAAGTACGCTACATTTTTCCAGCATCTGTAAAAGTTAATTTGTTAAAAGCCCTAACCTCTTGTAGTTTTCTATCAATTCTTATACTACAAAACAGTCGCCGTAACTATTGATGCGCTTAAAACAAGCATAATATAATCTCCGTCGAAAAATCAATAACGATTATGGTTTTTTTATTTTACCCCGTTTTTTAATTTGAACCTTGCTGGTCGCCCAGGGTGCTTTGTGCTTGGATTTTCTTTCTTGTTTCGTGCTTCCACAAGCGGTTGAAGTTCGCGCGCAAATTCAGGGAATTTATCTTCAAGACGCATTGCCACAATGGCTTCCGTTGATTTTTTTGTCAGTGTCAAGCCTGTGGTTCGGCGTTCTCCACTGAGCAATAGCTTTACCTTGCGCAAGGCGAGGAACAGCTCGTTCATTGTCATTTTTATATCATATTTTTTCATCCTGTTGAATACAAGGTAGTACAGGATTGACGCGCACCAGACA
>JBAXYW010000055.1:0-14597 GCA_041670605.1 Lentisphaeria bacterium | reverse complement strand
CGTTCCCGCTCCCCGAAAGTAGCCGGAGCTTCCAGCTCCGGATCCGTTCCCGCTCCCCGAAAGTAGCCGGAGCTTCCAGCTCCGGATCCGTTCCCGCTCCCCGAAAGTAGCCGGAGCTTCCAGCTCCGGATCCGTTCCCGCTCCCCGTTGTTGTTGAAATGCCCTTTCAGGGCATCATTTGGTGGTGTTCTTTAACCCCGGGCTTTGCCCGGGGCTAAGAGGAGGCCGCCCCTCCGGGGCTAAGAGGAGGCTGCCCCTCCGGGGCTAAGAGGAGGCCGCCTCTACGGGGCTAAGAGGAGATTTCAGCCCAGCTCATACCTTAACCTACTCTGAATTAAGGAATAACTGATAGCACAGAATTCCAAAAATTGGCAATCTGCGGAATCTGCGGATGAACTGTTCAGGTTGTGGACGATAGTCTATCCCAAGTAGAGCGCGGATATATTTTTCTAGGAGAAGAAATATGCCTGCTGTATTACTCAGTCAATTGGAAATCACGGCGCTGGCGTTGATTGCGATCGTGTTGCATGCGTTTCGCCGTTCGATCGGCATGGCTCCTTTATATTTGATGATGGGGATGTTTTTTATTGTCGCCCTGGTTGCCGATTCCCCTCGTCTGTATCGTGGTGTATTATCGCAAGGGATGTTCAGTGGTCTCGGCTATGGGATGATGTGGTTGCCCTTTTTGCTATTGCTACTTTTAGTCTATGAACTGGAAGGAACCATGGCCGCCCACCGTTTTTTTCTTGGACTTTTTCTGTTGCTGGTCTGTTTTTTCTGCTTGTCGCTGGTGATTTTCAGTAATGTTGATCCGCTAGTTGCAAAAAAAGCAGCTAAATTTGAACAGGAGCTCTTTCATAATATCATGAGTAATGGCATGATGCTGTGTTCTATTTCGCATCTTTGTGTCTGCCTGCTGCTGCCAGTGGTATATCAGACTGTCCGGAACCGGAAACTTTGGTGCTGTGTGGCCATCTTCATCGCTTTCTGTGTTTTTCTAGTATTGAATGAAGCAATCCTTTCCCTCTATGTGTATTTCCAGGAGTATCGTACCCAGAAAGAATCCTTGTCGGTTTTTAATTGGAGTATGCGCCTCTCGGCTATGGCTTTCCTGGCCTTCCTTGGACATGGATATCTCTTTTTTGCGCGCCGAGAAATCAACAGCGAACTGCGATACCGGAAGGCATTCGGATTTTTCTTGGATTTTTTTGCTTATTTTCATTCCGCCGGAAGGATGCGTCGTTCGCTGGCGGAATGGTCTGATCGCTATCAGGTTGTAGTTAATAACAGCAGTGAATTTGTTTTTTTGCTCGATGAAAAGGGAAAAGTCCTGAATGCTAACCGAACCGCTTCCCTTCAGCTGGGAAATCGTTTGCCAGCGGTTGATTTCCTGCTTCCCAAATGCTTTAAAAATGAAAAAGATCGTCCGATGGATTGGGCTCTGATCTGGAATGCTCTTGATTTTACCGATCGCGAAGTGCCTAAAACGATGTTGCTGCAGAATATGAAGCTGGAGCTTTCCGGCGAACGTATTCTGGAGGTCGATGTCAATATTTCACCCGGCAGTTTGGATAATCGTCATATTGCTTTGATGGTTGCTCGTGATATGACCGCACAGCATGAAGAAGCGCGTAAACAGCAGAATGTTTTTGAACAGACTATGCATTCTCAACGTCTGGAGTCGATCGGCCAGTTGGCCGGAGGGATTGCGCATGATTTCAACAACCTTCTGCACAGTATTCAGGCTAATGTCGAAACTCTACAGGCGCACCATAGTGTCTCTGGAGAACATCGGGAGTTGATGAATAACATTTCAGAAGCCTGCCGGCGTGCTGCGTTGCTGACGGCGCAACTACTTGGTTTTGCCCGCAAAGGGAAATTCAACGAAACCACGATGGAGGTGAAACTGCTGCTGGATCAGGTCTCTCAGTTATTTCGACCGACAGCCAAGGGAATCAATCTGAAAGTTATTGTTGAACCGACGCCGATGCTGGTACGAGGCGATGAAAACCAGCTTACCCAGGTGTTGTTGAATCTGTTGATTAATAGTCGGGATGCTTTGGATGAAATTCAGGGAGAAAAGAAAATTGTGTTGCGAGCCGAAGTCGCCAGAGAAGACATGGCTGAATGGGAATTTCGACCGAACCCCCAAGATTCCCCAAAAACGTTTATTTGTATTCGGGTACGAGATAATGGCTGTGGTATTTCCGAAGAGATCAAAATGCGAATGTTTGATCCCTTTTTTACCACCAAGGAAACCGGTAAAGGAACCGGTATGGGACTGGCGATGGTTTACGGCAGTATTATCAATCACCATGGCTGGCTGCATGTTACTTCGGAGCCGGGAAAGGGTTGTGATTTTGCCCTCTTTCTGCCTGCAGTAAATACAAATAATGAAAAAAAACTGAAGAATGCTGTTTTGCATGCTTTAACGCCAACATAAGGAGAAAAGACATGTCTGTTCTTGTAAAAAATGCTCATTTGGTTTCCCCGGGTTTGGAAATCCCTCATGCGTCTCTGGAACTGGAAAATGGAACCCTGCGTAAAATTTATTCTGCTGGCGAAAGACTGCCGCAGGCTGATGAGGAATATGATGCAGCTGGGAAGCTGGTTGTCCCTGGTTTTATTGATGTGCATTGCCATGGTGGCATGGGCTATGAAGCCACCAGTGATCAAAGTGCAGCGGTGCGGATCATCGCTGAAGCGAAACTAAAGGAGGGTGTTACGACCTTATGTCCGACGACGTTAACCCTTCCAGAGGGAAAACTGGCTGCCAGTCTGAAAAACATCGAAGCTTATCGCCAAGCTCCAACAGGCTGTAAGGTAGCCGGTACGCATTTGGAAGGGCCCTATATCAATCCGGAATGCGCTGGAGCCCAGAATCCGGCTTATCTGCGCCAGGCGGATATTGCAGAGGTTTTGCGTCTTGATGCGATTTCGCCAGTTGCTCTGGTTTCATATGCAATTGAAATGGCAGGCAGTTTGCAGTTCACCACGGATTTGAAAAAGGCTGGGATTATTGGCAGTTGCGGGCAAAGCAATGCCAGTTATGCGCAATTCAAGGAAGGAATGAAGCTTGGCTTGAGCCGCTTAACACATTTTTGTAATCAGATGACGAAGTTGCATCATCGTGAGATCGGTCTGGTGGGCGCTGGCTTATATGAAGATGAGGTCACTATTGAAATGATCTGTGACAAGATCCATCTTTGCCCGGACATGATCAATTTGGCATTCAAAGCCAAGCCGATTGATAAAATTCTGTTGATTTCTGATGCCATGGAAGCGACCGGGTTGCCGGACGGGAATTATCAGCTGGGTGGTTTGGCGGTTGTTGTTTCAGAAGGGGCGGCCCGATTGGCAAGTAATGGGGCTCTTGCCGGGAGTACATTGCAGATGAATGTGGCCCTGAAAAATGTTTTGGAAGTCACGGGTCGGGCTTTGCCGGAGGTGATTCAGACGACGGCTTGGAATCAGGCCGTCGACTTGGGCTTGAAGAATCGGGGTAAATTGGAGCCTGGGTTTACCGCAGATATCACGGTTCTCAGCGACGATTTCAAGGTGGCTGCCGTTTATCTGGATGGAGTCCGCAAGGTCTGATCTTGGCGGAAAAAGGCCGCTGTCTTTGCGATGGTAAAGACAGCGGCCTTTTGCTTTTTGCGCGTTGTGCAGTAACTTATTTTTCCCAGGCCATATTGCCTAAAAGTCCTTCACTAAAGAATATGGGTTGGCAGCCATATTCGCTCAGCAGCTTGACCGCCTGTTCGATGCGGTCAAGGTGGTCAGGGAGATAATTTTTATAATAAGGAAACGAATACTGTTCATGACTGGCTGCTCCGAAAATCTCGTTTCCATTTTCTTTTGCCAGATTGAAGTAATTCTGCAGGCGTCCGGCAATCTCCGTCAAAGGAACCAGGTTGCAGCAAACACAGCCACGTGCAATGAATATGCCCAGTTCAAAATTATAATATTTCCGTTCCTGCAAGAGATAACTGTCTTCTTCTGGACGGAAAAAATATTCCGAACCAAAAGGCGCTCCCTGGCGTATTGCATTGGATTGCTGAACGCTCGATATGTCGCTCTTTTTCCCCTGCCGAGCCGCTGAGCTTGGGCCGCCTGAAACAAAGGGACGCATCGTACAGCAGCTGCAGCGGCTGCCGCGGCGGATAAATTCTTGCGCACAGGAAGCCTGCAAAGCCCCCCAGTGGACATTGATCGGAGCGATGAAAGATTCTTTGCCGCAAATACGGATCAAATGTTCCTGAAGCAAATCATAATCTGCGCAAAACTCCTGCAGGTCGATTTCTTCATAGGGACGATCCGGAAATTCACTGCGTGAATGGAACGAAAATTTCAACCAGTCAGACTGGTCGATAAATTCCTGTCGATAGCAGTTTGGCATTTGTTCTAGGGTGAATTCCTGATGGTCATTGTGGAAGAAGCAGTTCAAGGTGAGCTTCAATCCCCAGCGCTGATGGATTTCCTTGAGGCGTTTCAGGTAGAAGTGATCGAAAGCCCGTGTGGGGCGTTGGGTGGCCAGGTCAGTGAAGAGGAAGATATGGTCATCGATATAGAAGTTATAGCGTTTGAACGATTTTTTATCCCAGACGACGTTGATTTTCTGGCTGTATTCTCCGAGTGCACTGGTGGCTGTGGCGGTGATTTCGTTGAATTTGTCGGTCAGGGTGACCGGAGCAATAAAACGTCGTCCACTGCAGGTTGCTGGCATTCCATTCACCAGGACCTCTCCACCATGATCGCAAAGGCCCTCCACCTTGACGGTTAGAGAATGCTCCTCCTCTTTGCCGTGATAATGAGTCAAGACCGCCCCTTGGCGCAAATTCGTAATTTCCAGCATTCGATCAACTCCTCGTTTAAAGGTGGATATAGCTCAGGTACAAAACATCCTGCCAGGACAAGAAAAAACCCCGGTTTCGTATAGAAAAACCGAGGTTTTAAAAATGGTGGGCGACACAGAACTCGAATCTGTGACCTCTACCGTGTCGAGGTAGCGCTCTAACCAACTGAGCTAGTCGCCCGTGTTTCATCACAAACATTACAATACATCAAAAAGCAGAAAAATCAAGTCCTTGCAGAAGAAGAATGTTTTGTTTCTGTTTTTTTAGTCCTCCAGAAAGCTCTAAAAGCAGAGGGGCAGGATTTACAGGCTGTTTACTTTTTTTTGCCGTGGGGCAAAGAATCTTTTTTCAGGTCTTCCAGTTCGATGCTCTGGGTGAAGAGTTCCTGAAGCAGGCCGATTAAAAAGCTTCGAGCCTCGAGGTTGATTTGTACCTCAGAAGACATATCTGCGACTTGATCCCAAAATCCCCGCAAGTCTCCGTTCATTACTTCCAGCGTATTGCTCTGCGAGATTCGCTTGATCCACTCTTCTTCGCTTTTCGTGAGTTTGCTCCAGAATTCCAATAAAGTCCCTTCGATCGTAAGACTGCGGTCTTCCTCATAATTCAGTTTACGTATTAAACTGTTGAAGTTGCGTCGTACGGTTGGATTCATTTTCATGGCTGCCCCGATTTTAGGCCAGTCAATCTGAGAAAGAAGTAAATCCGCAAATTTGGCGTTGAGGTTGATTTTTTCTGCCATGGAAGCGGATTCACGGAGGGCTTGTTCTTTTGCTTTGTCCGCATCAATGGAATTCTTTTCCAAGGAACGATTCAGCAAACGCTGTTCTTCATATTTGCTTTGCCAGGCATTTAATTCCTTGACGATCCGGTTATATTCATTCTGCAGACGATTGAAGTTCCGCGTCATCTCCTCTTTCCAAGCCTTTTCCCGTTCTGCAAATTCGCTGTCGGCGTCCTGCAAACGCTGATTGAGGCGTTTGATCTCCGCTTGGGCACCCTCGAATTTACCCTGCATGGCCTCCAAATCCGATTTTAAATTGCGAACTAGTTTTTTCTGTTCTTGGAGCTCATTGCTATCGCCCTGCTGACGCGCCCGAAGCTTTTCCAATTCGTTGTTATTCTGGACATTCTTGCGTCGATTTTCTTCCAATTCGCGTTCAACTTGCGCGATTTGCTCAAGCAATTGACTGTTGCCCTGCGTTTCATCAAGAATTTTATCTGCCTGTTGATCGGAGAATTTCAGCGGGCTGAAGCACAGCAGAATTTTCCATGCGGCTTGTTCGCGGAGATTGAAAAACTCGTTGAATTTTTCCTCCGAGAGGACATACTCATCGTCCTTTAGCTGATTTTCAGTTCGATACGTTTGATATGTTTCCGAATGAAAATAATCTTCCAGTTTTTGGTGCAGTTCCTGATTAACGGGATACCAGGAGGCAAAAACGCCATTGCAGGTCGCTTCCGAAAAGCTTCCTTTTTCCGTTTCCCGGTAAACGATTTTTTCGAGTCGTTCCCGTTTTTGCGGTTCGAGGCGGTGGCCGCCGAAGGTGCACATTTTCAAGAGGGGGGCGTTGGCCTGAATGTAGCCCCGGAAGTTTGCCCATGGCAACTCGCCAAGCATTCTGGCAAAAATCTCAGCTGTATTCACGCCCTGGACTTTTTCGTTATTAGCAAACATCCAGGAGATACTCCTTCTTCAACATTTCTTGAACCTTGACAATAAATGCAGCCGCCATCTGACGGCGCAAAGAACATTCAATTTTCTGGCTGGCCATAGTTAACCCGACCGCGGCCTCTTCCCGCCCTTCCTCATGGGCTTTTGCCACCGCCTGCAGGCAAAGCAAAAGCGCTTCCCGCCAGCGTTGTTCCTGGCAGAAAAGCGCCACCTTACTCATGGTGTCATCTTGGGGAATGGATTCGACTTGGCTTTGGGAACGCTGTTGCTGTTCCTTTGATTTTGCAAGGCGTCGTTTCGCCTTTTTATCAATCACCGCATCTTCGCCGTCATCTGCTAAAATATGATTCTTTCTGGCCATTTATCGACTTTGACTCACAAGGTTCTGCTGGCATTACGTATTTAAATAAACATTGCTAGAAAACATATAAAAGTACCTCAGACTTTACGGTTGAGGTACTTGAAAAACACTAAAAACCCAACTGGACTTGTGTGGATGGAAAAATCCCTGCTTAATGAAAAACAATGGAGGCGCGGACCGGATTCGAACCGGTGAATAAAGGTTTTGCAGACCTCTGCCTTACCACTTGGCTACCACGCCTTGGTTAGTTTCTTAATGTATACCCTTTAGCAAGTTTTTCCAGTCCGAATGGAAAAAAAGATGATATCCGGTGATAGCCCTGCGTACTGAGCCAGCTAATACCCGGTTTATTTCTACGGGGTGGATACTGGCCGAATGTTCAGTCGATGGGATTGATGGAGTTGGTTTTTCCGCCTGCCATGGTCAGCAGGTCTGATACATCTGCGCAGCGGAGGATGTTTGGGATGAGCAGGGAATTGCTGAACATTTGAGCTCGTTTCGGGCTGTATTGGAAGGAGAGGGGGGCTTGTTCCAGGAAGAGGTCGGTTGCTCGTTGATTGAGGGCGGCGAAGAGGATGGCGGTGATCGCGGTATCCCGATAGCCAGCGGCAGCGATGTTACAGTCTGGATAGAGCTTCTGCAAAAAATGTTCCGTCATCTGGTAATCCTCGACCCATTTGCCTTGCTGGGTCATACCCAACCAGAGCAGAGAGCGGGCATAGTTGCGATCCGGCGTTTCCGGTTTGTTGCTTTCCTCATTTTCTCCGCAACCCCAGGGATCAATGACTGCCAGTCCGAGGTTGGAGCACTCCAATTGCGCGAACAACTCGGTGTTTTCCAGCTCGTCTTTCCCATAAGGAGCCGAAACGATGACCAGTCTGTTTCCCTGCTGTGGTGGGCGCAGCAACAGCGGCAGCAGGCGTCCGTCTTCAGCACTGACGCAGAAGCGCCGCCAGCCATCCTGTGGATGCAATTCCCGAAGCTGGGGATTGCATGGGGTTTTCAGATGAAGGATTTCGCTGAGTTTTTCCCGGTTTGGCTGCCGGCAGCCGGCCAGAGCCGCGGCTTTTCGAGCCGAATATTCGGCAATACTGCAGACTTTGCCGGGACGTTGTCCCACTGCGAAAACCAGTAGATCTTCTTCTGGAAGGGTGGTAAAAGAAGGCACTTCACAATATTTTCCCAGGCCCTTCCCTTTTAGATGTCGTTCGAACCAGCCCAGCATAGCTTCTTGGACTTCCGGCCAGAAGCCATGCGTTTTATTGAAAATGAAGCAGTCGAGTTGATCGGGGGCTCCCAAGGCTTTGTAGACTTTTCTGGCCTCGTTCAGACTGCGCAGCATTTCTGCAGGGGCAAACGCGGGATTGCTGTCCAGCAAACCATTACAGATTTTCAAGGCTCTTGGTGCGACTAAGGCTAGAACTCCGGATTCTTCGGTGAAGGTTAAGCCATCCGGAAGCATTTCACAGACGCAATTCAGACACATGACATAGGATTGAAAACTACCGACACTGACCACCGGTACGGCAGCCGTAATTCTGGTGTCCATAGCGGTCAGCCACATGGTTTGGTTGCCGCCGCCGCTGCCTCCGGTGGCGCCGATTTTTGTGGCATCGACAAAGGGTAGGGAGCAGAGCAGGTCGACGCCGCGCATATTATCGACGACTTGGATTCCCATCAAGGTTTCACCAAATTGCATCAGGGAACCGCCAAGATTTGAGCCATGATACTCGTATTCCCCATGTCGGGTGCCGCGTTCTCCAGAGCCAAAAGCGTCGACACACAAGCAGACGTAACCACTTTTTGCCAGCAGGTGACCGCGTTGTTGTACGCGAGCGGCAAGGCGTCCTTGTGACCAATGCCCGTGCATATTGATGACTGCTGGAAAGGGACCGTTGCCTTCCGGAATATAAAGATTACCGGTGACATAAAAATCCGGACGGCTTTGATAACAGATTTTCTGAATGCGGTATCCGGAGCAGGGGATTTCACCGGTGATCTGCAGATCTAGCGGAAGATTGTGATCGATGCTGACGCCCAAGGCCTCCCAGATGCGTGCCCGCAGTGCCTCGGGATTCCAATCCGCTGCTTTTTCCGGCAGGGGATGCATCCGGAATGCTGCTGCTGCCTGACCCTTGAGCAGCTGTTCATAATATCTTGAGAGACCCTCATTCCAGACTTTTGGCAATTTCATCATGATTCCTTTTTTATCTTTTTATGTTGTCCAAGTCGACAAGCCAGATTTCCGGATCGGCATCGGCAGGCATTCGCCAATCGCCTCTCGGGGAGAGGGCAATCGTACCGACTTTAGGGCCGTCCGGCATAGCATTTCGTTTGAATTGTTGACTGAAAAAACGGCGGAGAAACACTTTCAGGGTGCGGTCCATTTCTTCTTCTGAAAACTCTGTTTGGAAGGCATGCAGGGCCATTGCTTTGAGCATTCCTGGTTTTTCGCCATACTTCAGGAAATAATAGAGGAAGAAGTCATGCAATCGGTAATTGCCGATAATGTTTTCGGTGTATTGTTTGCCTGGGAGCAACTCCGGGGATACTGGAGTATCGTTGACATCCAGGAGTAATGCCGCTAATTCCGGGGGGGCCTCTTTGGCCTGGTTTTCGATCAGGAAGCGGACGAGAGTTTTTGGGACTCCTGCATTGACGCAATACATGGACATATGATCGCCGTTAAAGGTATTCCAGCCAAGGGCGATTTCCGAGAGGTCGCCGGTACCGATGACTATTCCGCCGACGGCGTTGGCCAAGTCCATCAGAATTTGCGTGCGTTCTCTCGCCTGGCTGTTTTCATATACTAGATTCTGCTGGTCTGGTGCATGGCCGATATCCTGGAAATGCAGTTCCACGGCATGACGGATATCGATGGTGCGCAATTCGGCTCCCAGTAGCTCCGCCAGATGGCTGGCATTTTTTAAGGTGCGTTCGGAAGTGCCGAAACCCGGCATGGTAATCGCACAGATGGTGGAACGCTCCAGGTGCAGCAAATCACAGCATTTTGCACAGACCAGGAGCGCCAGGGTGGAATCCAGTCCGCCGGAGAGCCCGATGACCATCCGTTTGCAGCGGATAAACTCGAAACGTTTTGCCAGAGCCGAGCTCTGAATGGCGAAGATTTCCCGGCAGCGTTCCTGCAAGTCGTCCTGGGAAGCCGGAACAAAGGGTTGTTGAGCGAAGTGGAAGTGTTCCCAATCCGGTGCTTCCCGGACGGGAGCTAATTGGCAGATTCGGGCAGGGGAACCGGGCTGTTCATTGAAACTGCTCCAAGCTCTTCGGGTGATGTTTAGCCAGTCTGGTTTTACATCAGCATAGAGAATGCTGCCTTCCCGCTCAAAGCGGAGATTTTCAGCGAGTAATTTGCCATTTTCGGCGAGGATCATATGGCCGGAAAACAGTAGGTCACTGGTGGACTCATGCACTCCTGCGCCGGAAAGTATATAGGTACAGTTTAGGCGGGCGCTTTGCATTTGCACCAGATTCCGGCGATAGCTGGCTTTGCCGACCAGTTCCGGCCCGGCCGAGAGATTACAGATCAGCTGGGCACCATTCCCGGCGAGCCGATTTGACGGGGGTTCAACCGCCCAGAGATCTTCGCAGATTTCCACGCCGAAGCGAAAATCCGTTCCAACCTGAAAAACGATTTTGCTGCCAAACGGGATTTCGGAATGGTTCCAGACGATTGGGGCACCATCGTATTCCCGGATCGAGCGGAAATGGCGTTTTTCATAAAATTCGCGGTATTCCGGCAAATAGGTTTTGCCGATCAGGCCGCAAAGGCTGCCATTTTGTATTACGGCAGCGGTATTATAGAGGCGGCTGCCGACGGCGAAGGGAAGCCCGACAATCAGGATTCCAGCCTGCGAATCGCTAGCTGAGCACACTGTTTGAAGGGCTTCTAGTGCGGCGTCCAGTAGTGTTTGTTGCTCAAACAAGTCTCCGCAGGAATATCCGGTCAAGGAGAGTTCCGGCATGACAACGACGCTGGCTCCATGTTGCACCGCCTCGCGGTACAATTGGATGATTTGCCCGGCATTAAAACCGGGATTGCCGACTTTGAGTATCGGCACTGCCGCCGCAATGCGATAAACCTTATGCATAAGCGTTCCCCTTTATTGGAAAGTGGTCAAGGCATTTTTATGGAAGACGTAGAAAGCAGTTTTTTTGAGCGTTGCCAAAGGGTGGGCGCTTTGACGGACATCAGCAGGATGACTGCAAGCGTTGCGGCTCCGATGAAAATGAAAACACCACTGGCTGAAACATGAAAGACGCCCAAGAGGAGCCATTGTACCAGCGAGGCGCTGATCATGGCCAGGCAATCCAATGCGTTGCCGGCTCCCAGATAACGCCCCAGACTGCGTTTTGGACTGCGTTTCTGAATGGAAGTCACCAGAGGTAACTGGAAAAATCCACCACAGAATCCCAGTCCTGCGGAGAATAGGAAGGCGCTTGAACGGGTATCGCCCCAGAATCCCAGTAGCAGTGCAAAAACAGCGGTCAGCAATCCGCCCGGCAGAACCAGCCCGTACTCGATTTTTTCCCGGGATAGGAAGCCCGCTGCTGCGCTGCCGAAGCCGATTCCCAGAGCAAGGGAGGCCTGCAGGTAGCCGACCAGGCGATCATCGCCCTGTAGGGTGTTTTTTGCGAAGAAGACGATCGTGAGTTGAAAAAGGGCTCCGAGAAACCAGAAGTAGGAATTTCCCAGCAGGCTGAGTAACAGCAACTTATCGCGTTTCATTTCGAGGAACGTGTGATAATGCGGTGTCAAGGGGTTGAGTTGAAATCGTGCCTTTGGGTTTCCCTTGTGGGTGGATGTAATGCCGAAGCTGGCCAAGGTGCCGATGATCGCCAAGATAACGCACCAGAATGCGGCTTGGTGGGGTTCTGAACCGCTCCAGGCCGACAGGGCACCGCCGGCCCAGCTGCCGAGAATGATCGCCAGAAAGGTGCACAACTGGTTGATTCCATTTCCCTTGGAGAGTTCGGCGGGTGTCAGGGTTTCCGGCAGAAAACCGTATTTAGCCGGGCTGAAGAAGGTGCTTTGGGCGCCCATGCAGAACAAGACCAGCAGCAGTAAATAAATTGCCTGCAGGCGAAACAGCAGCAAACCGCAGAGCATGATTAGTATTTCGGCAATTTTAGTGCCGACCATCACGTTTTTCTTGCTGAAACGATCTGCCAGAAAACCTGCATAGGACGAACAGAGCAGAAAGGGCAGGATGAAAAGAGCGCCGGCCAAGGGGATATACAGGGTGTCCGCCCCACTTTTTCCAGCCAGATAGTTGCTGGCAAAGCAGATCAGTAGCAATTTGAACAGGTTGTCGTTGAATGCTCCGGCGAATTGGGTTGCCAGATAGGCAATGAAACCGGGGGATTTTAAATGCGAAGAAGCGGGCATTGCATGACCATTCAATTCTTTCGTTGCAACTTCGGTTATTTACGTATAGGGGAAAGCGATTCAGGAAGAAAGTCTCTATGGAATACATCGGGATGTTGATTCACAAACCCTCATTAAAGCGAAAATTTTCACTGTTCAACATATCTTCAGTTTGGCCATCACCTGCTGTAAATCATTCCAGACTTTGCGTTTTTCGCTGGTAAACAGGTTTTTTTGACCCTCAAAACGAAGCAGATAGGCTGGATGAAACGTCGGCATCACCGGGATGCCTTGATAGTCCAGCCAGTTTCCACGGCATTTGGTAATGCCCGTTTGTTTCAGCAGAAAATGCAGTGCAACCGCCCCCAGCAGTACGATAACCTGTGGTTTGATCAGGGCAATCTGGCGTTGCAGAAAAGGCAGACAGGCAGCGGCTTCCTGTTCGGATGGATTCCGGTTTTTCGGTGGTCTGCATTTGACAATATTAGCAATATAGACGGCATCTTTGGGGTTGTTGGAGTTGCGGTCAAAGCCCATGGCTTGAATCATGTGGGTCAGCATCTGTCCGGCGCGACCGACAAAAGCGATGCCCTGTTTGTCCTCTTCTTCACCCGGCCCCTCTCCGATAAACATCAAGCGGGCTTGCGGGCAACCATTGCCACAGACGACATGTTTTCGTCCTTGCGCTAGGGGGCAGGCCTGGCAATTCTGCATGGCCTGCAGTAATTCCTCCCAGCCATATTGGTTGAGCGGAAGCTGCGCAGCGCTTATCCCGGGGCAGGCGACGACCGGCGGCTTTGCTGGCTTCGGAGCAGGTGTCAGGGGTGGCAAAGGAATCGGATTTGCTGTCCGGGGTTCTGGCGTGTTGTTCTGTTGGCGCTTTGCCGGAATTTCGGCTTTCAGCAAGTGCCGGTTTTGTTCAGACAGCCAAACGCTTTCAATACCAGCAGTTTTTTTGCTGGCCAGAATTTGTTTTAATTCTTCGAGTACCTCAGACATGAACTTGGCACCAATCCGCTATAGACTCAAAAAATGATTTCGACATTGCCCTCGCCGGGGAAGACTTTTCCGATGACGGCGGCATCGAAGCCGGTTCCCAAACAGAGTTCTAAGGCGATTCCGACTTCCTGTTCAGGGACAAACCAGACCATACCGATCCCCATATTGAAGACCCGATACATTTCTTCGTCAGCAATGTTGCCGCATTTCTGGAGCAGTGCAAAAATGGGGGGGGCTGCGTGGATGTTGGCGGCCTCAAAACGTACCATGACATGGTTCGGCAGAATGCGGGGGACGTTATCGTATAAGCCTCCGCCGGTAATATGAGCGATGCCATCCAGATGAATTCCAGCTGCCAGCGCTTTCTGAATAGCCGGCCAATAACAGCGATGCGGCTGCAAAAGAGCCTCTCCAACGCACATTCCGCCAAGTTCGTCTGGCGTGCTTTCCACGCTGTAACCCGACTGTTCAAAAAGGATTTTTCGAGCCAGAGAAAATCCATTCGTATGCAGGCCGCAGGAATGCAACCCGATCGCGATATGCCCGGGACAAATCTTTTCGCCAGTGATGATCTGATCTTCTTCAACAATTCCGGTAATGCAGCCAACCAGATCATAATCGTTGCCATACATGCCCGGCATTTCAGCTGTTTCACCGCCCAGAAGAGTGACGTTCTGAGCCTTACAAGCATCCGCAATGCCGCCAATAACTTCTTCATATAAGGGGCTGCGTAACTTGCCGATCCCGATATAATCCATGAAGTAGACTGGTTCGGCGCCTTGCACAGCAATATCATTGATGCAATGATTGACGATGTCGTGGCCGACCGTATCGTGTTTGTTCATTTTGGCGGCCACCATCAGTTTTGTGCCGACTCCATCGATACTGGTGACCATGACCGGATGTTTCCACCGGTTCAGGTCGATGCGAAACAATCCGCCAAATCCACCGATGGGAGCCAATGCTTCTGGACGTCGGGTACTGGAAATCCGACTCTTCAGATTTGCCAATAGAGAAGTGGCCAGATCAATATCGACACCAGCGGCCTTGTAGGCCTCGCTTTTTGCCTTGGAGGTATTCAATTCCGTCTCCTTGATTTGTTACCCTGATGCAGTGCAGTCTTATCCGATAATATATCCCAGTTTTGCAAGTTCGTGATTCCGGCTGACGGAAAATCAGGTATGTTTGTAGTTCAGACTGCGTAGCTTTCGCATGCTCGCTTCCCCGCTCCCAAAATTTCCCCAGAAAGTGGCCGGAGCTTCCATCTCCGGATCCGTCCCCGTATCTTCCCCAGAAAGTGGCCGGAGCTTCCATCTCCGG
>JBAXYW010000054.1:0-14620 GCA_041670605.1 Lentisphaeria bacterium | reverse complement strand
CGGCCTCATCTTAGCCCCGGGCAACGCCCGGGGTAGGCGTGTAGTTTGTAAATAGTGCCCTGTAGGGGCACCTCAATGATTCATTTCACACCCCGATATATTTTAAGTTAGCGCCAATAGGCGGCCTCGCCGGCATTCCATATCGCGGTTCGTTTTCGTCCTGAAAACGGAGGCATCAAAAGTGGCTGCCGTAGAGATCTGCGGCAGCCGACGGTTTGTCCGGGAACGGGAGCGGATCCGGAGCTGGAAGCTCCGGCCACATTCTGGAAGCGGGGAAGCGGACTGAAGTCTGCAGGAGCCACGCAGCCTGAACTACAAACGTACCTATCCGACGAACGTACTTGCCCCCTTCGACTATTCGAGTCGGCTTTGTCGTCTGGGATCAAAGGCATTACGGAGGCCTTCTCCGATGAAAACTCCTAACAGCATGATGATAAAGAGAGTCAAGGAAGGATAAAGAGTCAGCCACCAAGCCCAGCGTTGGCTTTGCGCCTGCTGCAAGAGTTGTCCCAGACTCGGTGTCGGCGGCGGCAACCCGAAGCCCAGATAATCCAGCGCTGCCAGCGAACCAATGGCGCCCACCAGGCTGAAGGGAAAAAACGTGATCAAGGGAACGAGGCTGTTTGGCAGGATATGTCGGAAGGCAATCTTCCAGCCCGGCAAGCCCAGGCAACGGGCGGCTTCCACAAAAGGCAAACGCCGCAAACGCAGCATTTCGGCTCGCATATAATACGAAATACCAATCCAGTTAAAAATTGCATAACAAAAAATCAGCAACTGAAAACTGGGGCCATAGATCGATCCCATCAGAATCATAATATACAGAAAAGGCAGCGCACTCCAGATTTCAATCAGGCGCTGCCCGGTAATATCGACCCAGCCGCCCAGATATCCCTGCAGCATACCGGCCAGCGTGCCGGCACTCATCGCACAAAACACTAGAATCAGGCCAAAGCTCAGGGAAGAGCGTAATCCATATAAGATACGGGCAAAGACATCGCGACCGGCATCATCAAGCCCAAACCAGTGTCCGGGAGCTGGACGAAAAGGGAAACGAACGGACTCCCGCTCGCAGCTCAATTTCATGAGACGTCCCCCCAAAAGAATTTCCTGTTCCGAGGGATTTGCGCCCTTGGTGCTGGCCTCAACTAAAGCAAGAATTTTCTGCTGTAGCGCTTCCGGTAATGCAGTGAATTCTTTCTTTGCCTGGTTCGGAATCTGCCTTCCGGGAGCAAAACTCCAAACTCGGTTGCCGGCGAAAGCTTCTCCAGGCTCCCTCAAGGTCATCCTCAGTGTACGCGGTTGCCTGCTTGCGGGTTCAAAGGGAGCCAGGACAAAGCGCATTTCAGGAAAGCCAGATTTTCCTGGGCAGAGGACTTCCAGGCGCGGTTGTTCCTGATGAGCGGCGAAACGCGCTTCCAAGGCTCTTTGCAATTCAATGGGGATTTTCCAAAACTCCTGCAGCTTTTTCTTTCGCCAGTCGGGTTCTTCGCCTTCCAGCAGTGCTTTCAGACCAACCGCACGGATCACTTCAAAATCCTGATTGATGCTGATACCAACCATTTTCGGCACTGCTGTAAGCCGGCAAAAAACGCGCAGATATTCTTCCATTTCGGCAGCAGGTACTGTTCGATACGGATCATTGACGACTGGTGCCCAGAGTATCCAGCCGGACTGGCGAAATTCTTTCTGGCGGGACAATTGCCGGTAATCCGGACGGGTTGCGAGACCATTTCCGGTAAAAGTATCTTCGGGATAAAATTTACAGAATGGGAAATAACTGCGCCCCTGATAAACCAACAGCAATGGCTTGCTGTTGCAAAGCAATTCCGACACCAGGCTGACCGCAAAAATCAGCAGCAACAGGCAGAATGAAAACCAAGCCCGGCGCATGGTTCGAAAACGCTGCCAGCGTTTTCGGGTCACTGGATGGATTCGCACTAACACCGGCATACCTCCACTCTATACGGTCGTACTGCCGGACTTCCAAGCCAGATTCGCCAGCATCGCAATTCCAAGGAGGATAAATAAAACCGCAGACCCCAACAACAGGTATTTCTGCGGGATATAACGTGCCAACAATCCACCAGCAAATACCGCCAAAGCAGAAGTACACACCAAAGCAAGACTGGACCCCAGAAAAATTGAGACACAACTCTCCCTCCGGCCAGAGCTCAATGCCATCGCCATCAACTGGGTTTTATCCCCGAGTTCTGCCAAAAAAACCACTCCAAAAGTAAGAAACAACGTTTTCCATTCCATGAAACAAGATCCTGTAAGGTGATTTTTAAAATTTCACTGAGAAGTTATAAAAGCGGTTCACTCCTTCGCAAGCGGTCAGTCCGACATAGAAGGTATTGGGCAGCTGCAATTCCGCATAGCTGAAGGTCTGTCCGCCACTGCTGATCTCCAATTGCGGTACCCGTCCGGAAAAATTGATACTGAGCACGAGCAGCAGTTTTTCTTTGGGAGAGAAGTTGGTTTTCAAGGCCGCCGCCTTATACCAGGATGGCTTTCCATCGGCATACTGATGATGCCAAACATTCAGCCCTTTATCATAAATCACAATTTCCCAATGTTCGCGATATTCTGGACGGCCGGTGCCATCTTTACCATAATCTGGAGCAATTACCAGTAATGGGGCCATCTGATCATCAAATGAAAGTTCCGCTTGGATAACGACTTTTTTACTGCCGGCAATCTTTTGTCTCCAGAGCATCGAGGTATAGGTCTCGCCCGCTCGCTTACCCAACATTTCTTGCTCGCTGGCATCTACTGGAACAAGATTCCGAATATGATCGTCTTCCTGTTGCCAGCTACCCCAGTAATCCCAGCGAGGACTCTTCACCTGAATCCAGTCCTCCATCTGCCAGGCACCTGGCGTAAAAGCACAGGTAAACTCAGCAGCCTGCAGAGCCGTAAGGAACAGAAAAAAAACAACTGGGAAAAAACTTAAAAAATTCAAGATATGCCTCCTGACTTTTGCTATTTTATAATGCTCAAGCATCCGCCCGCCAGATAAACCGTAAAAGATAAACTATATCGTTTAAAACCTATTCGACAAGTCTTAAAACGATACCGTTCGGGGTTGACGCGAACGCATCGGTGGGTAAAGAGTGGATAACCGGGCACTTCCCCCCTCATATCGGATTGACCTCAGGCTGGTTCGACTGGACGCATCTTCCGGCAATATTATGGACTCTTGAAACTTTCACAGCAAAAAACCTGAATGTCGGAGTTTATTCTATCCGGAATCATGATATATTAAGGCTGAACTAATGTTATGCTTTTTCTTGTCGAGAATTGTTATGGATGAATGCTTTGCCGAATTACCTCAGCTGCACTCGTTCGGAGTGCGTCTTTTCGACCTGTTCTGGCGAACCCATTACCACGTCAACCAGGAATGGGAATTCCATTTCATCCGGCACGGGATGCTGACGTTGGAATGTCATGAACAGACTTTTGCTGCAGGACCAGGAGATATCGTGCTGATCCCTCCACAAACCCGGCATCGGGACAAGTTTGATCCCCGCCAGAATTTTGAAGTATTCATGGCCTCATTTTCCTGGCTCGGTGCTGAAAACTGCTTGTTGGAACACCTTTCCGGCCCGACCCTTCATGATCTCAGCGGAGACCAGCGCTGCCGCATCCGGCAGTATTGTGATGCCTTATATCTGGACACTCATCGGGATTCGGAATTTGATCAATTGCTCAGTCGTTCGATTTTTCACTCTCTGCTGCTCAGTATTCTGAAAGTGCTTGCCGAAAATCGTGGAAATCATTCGGACAAAGATCCGATTTCCGTGGCAGCCAAAAAGAAACACTGGTTGATCCAGGAAGTCAAAAACTACATTCAGCGCAATTATCAACAACAGATTTCCCTGGAAGAGCTGGCGCTGTCCCTGGGCATCAGCCAATACCACTTGTCTAGGGTTTTTAATGCAGAAAGCGGTTTTTCCCTGCCGGAATATCTGACCATGGTGCGTATGGAGAAAGCTAAAATCCTGCTCAATGAAGGGCAACAAAACATTTCTCAGGTCGCTTATGCCGTCGGCTATGAAGACAGCAGCTATTTTGCAAAAGTCTTCCGAAAACATTTCGGCAGCAGTCCCAGCACTTCGGCAATGTTGCATCCGGTCAGAAGGATTTAAAAATTGATGATAGCGCAATCTGAGCTCGTTATTGACGTCGGTAAATTAGTTGAAAATTGGCGTTTTTTCATTCGTTTTCAGGAGAACTGCCGGATGGTACCGGTGCTGAAATCGGATTCCTATGGGCATGGTCTGGCAAAAGCTGGCAGAGCCTTGGAAAAAGCCGGCGCAGAATACTTGGCGGTCTTTACAATTGCCGAGGCAGAGATCCTGCGACAAGCCGGCATTAAAACAACACTTTGGGTGCTGGAAGGCATTTTGCCCGCAGATCTCCCCGCAGCAACCCGCCTGCAAGTCACTTCGGCCTGCTGGAGCTTTGAACAGGCTCGGGCTTTGGCGGAGTGCGCCCGCCAACACTCCTGCCGCTGCAAAATTCATTTAAAAATTGATACAGGGATGAGCCGCCTGGGTTTTCTACCGTCAGAAGTCCCGGATGTACTTCATTTTCTGCAGTCTTGGCCAGAGTTAGAGCTGACCGGCTGTTTTTCCCACTTGGCAGTATCCGCTGAAGCAAAGCATCCGCTGACCCTGCAGCAAGTACGAGAATTCCGACAGGTGATTTCCCTGCTGCCAAAATCCTGCCGCGAACTGCATCTTTGTGCCACAAATGGCATTCTGAACCGCCTGGCACCGGAATTACCGTTTGCCAGACTAGGCATCGGACTTTATGGCTATTCAAACGAACAGGAATTCTCCACCCAACTGCAACCCGCAATGACCTTCCGAAGCCGGGTACTTTCGGTCAAAGAATTGCCGTCTGGAAGCCTGGTTTCATACCACGCCCTGTATCAATTGCCGCAGGCCGGGCGGCTGGCGGTTGTTCCGGTCGGGTATGCCGATGGTTATCCCAGAACACTGAGCAATAAGGCCGAAGTACTGATCCGTGGTCAACGCCTGCCGGTACGCGGGCGGATCTGCATGGGAATGCTAATCATTGAGACCAGCTCCCTGCCGGATCTCCAGCCTGGCGAAGAAGTCGTCCTGCTGGGACAACAAGGCAATGAGTGTATCAGCGCGGCAGAACTAGCTGCCAAGGCGGGCACCATCGCCCATGAAATCCTCTGCAACCTTGGAAAACACCCGAACCGGATTATCCGAGACTGATCCAGTTCCGGCAGACCTTGACTTATTCTGGAGAAATAACATGATCCTTTCCGTCATCATCCCGGTTTACAATGAAGAAAAAACGGTGCTGGAAATCATTGAACGGGTGCGCAACTGCGGGGTAACGCAGCTGCAGATCATTGTTGTGAACGACTGCTCCAAAGATGCTACCCGCGCCAAGCTCGATGCCCTCCCCCCCTCCAAGGATCTGCTGATCATTCACCATGAATCCAATCAGGGAAAAGGCGCTGCAATCCGTAGCGCCCAGAGCCGGATCAGCGGTGATGTGGTCGTCGTCCAGGATGCCGACTTGGAATATTCGCCAAACGAATTTCCGCAGATGCTTGAGTTTATTGAAAATGGCAAAGCGGATGCCGTGTACGGAAGCCGCTATTCCGGCAGTACGACTCTGGTAGATACCTTCTGGCATTATTATGGGAATAAACTCATTACCTGCTTCTTCAATCTGGTGGCTAACCTGCATCTGACCGATATGGAAACCTGTTATAAGATGATCAAAAGTGAAATCTTCAAATCCATCAAACTGACCAGCAACCGCTTCGGTTTTGAACCGGAAATCTCCGCCAAACTGGTTAAACGACGTTGCCGTATTTACGAAATCCCCATCGAATACTCACCGCGTCGGGGTAATCAGGGTAAAAAAATCGGCTGGAAGGATGGCATCGCTGCCCTCTGGCATATCCTGAAATTCAACCTGTTGCTCCGTTGCGACAAATAAATTCTCCACCCCGTTTCTGCTGAACAAAAGGAGCAAATTTCCGCCTATGAATTCCAAAAATCTTTCTACCAATACCCGTTTGCGTCTACCGTTTCGGGATGATGACAGCCGAGCCTGGGCTCTGATCGCCTGCGCAGTCTTTCTGCTTCGGGTCATGTCCTGGAGCATGGCTGAATTCTGGTATGACGAAGTCCTTACTCTGCAATACTTTGCGATCGGCGGAGAAAACTCCTCCCTGGCGGGCATCTTCCGCAACTACGTCATGGCAAACAATCATTTCCTCAACAGTGCCATCTACTGGTGGTGGGTGCGCTTTCTCGATTTCTCTTTTACCGAACATATCTTACGCTGGCCATCCCTGTTTTTCGGATTTGCCAGCATCCTGATGGTCGTACTGCATTGGCGACACTTCATCGGACGACGTCTAGCGGCGATTTTTGGACTGGTTTTTGCGGTAAGCCCGGTTTTCCCGGCCTTTGCTTATCAAGTGCGTGGTTATTCGCTCTGTATGTTTCTCAGTACCCTGGCTCTGTCCGGCGTGCTGGAAATTCTCCATGGAAATTATCGACGTGGACAAATATGGGCCTGTCTGGCCTGTTTTCTGCTGCCTCTGGTGATGCCGAGTGCAGCATTGCTGGCACCGGCACTGGCATTGTTTGTTTTCTGGCAACAGGGCAATACCGAAAGATCTTGGAAACACGCCTTATCCAGTGCCTTGCCCTGTCTGGCAATGACCTGTTTGTCAGCATCTTATTATCTGAGTATCTGGCAACAATTTTGCAAAGCCGGTCAGAGTGCCGGCGGTTGGGAAAGCTCCTGGCAAGTAGCAAGTCATGTCATTCTGGCAATGAGCTGTCATCTGGGACTGCTTATTTTGCCCTTCGTTGCAACAGCTCTGTTCCTGCTGCCGCGTCTATTCAACGCTTCCCTGGCACATAAAACCGCAGGCCTTCGCCTGTTGCTTTGCTGTTGCCTACCAGCAGCAGCGGTGCTATTGCTGCGCTTTGGCGGACGTGCGCCTTTCCCACGAGTCTTTTTAGTCTTTCTGCCAGCAGTCAGCCTGGCGGCAGCGAGCACTTGTTATTATCTGCCGTTCATCCGACGCCAGAAACTCCTCTATCTGGCAGTTGCAGTTTTACTGTCCGGATGCCTGATTGAATTTTACTGCAAACAGCGCACCGTCCGCCAAGTAAAAAATGGGGAGTCGCCACAAAACCTGCTCCAGCAATACTATCGGGATGCCACGGATAACCGGAATGCAGTAACATTTATCCGTAGCAATGACCTGGTCGGAGAAAATCTCTTCTTGGTCAACGAATGGGATGCCCCCAGCTTCCACTTTTATTGGCAACTGGCCAACTTACCACAACAAGCAGTTCTTGTCAGCAATCTCATCCCGGATAATTTCTGGCTTTCACCACAATTTGCCAAATTCAAGCTGCTCGTCCTCGCCCGTAATGAAGTCGAAGCAAGCAGCCTTTTCCATAAAGCCGGGTACAAAGGCTCTTTCCACCTACTGATGAAAACTCACTTGCGCGGCTTGTACTCCATCGGATATGGCAATGAACCGCAAAGAAACCTCTCAGAATTTATCAAATCCACACCATAAAAGAAAGCACACACCCATCGCCATGCTTCGGAGATTTCTCGAACTTAAAGCATCCGTTTATTGTTGTTTTTGCTCACTGGTCTGCCTTTTAACCCACATTTCTCACTTTTAAAAGCATCAAACATTTGCCAGATTTTCAGCAAGAACCTCTCATTCCTTGGGCGTAACCGTCTCGATTACACACGCCCCTCGGGTTCCGCTTCGCTACAACCCGAGGGTATCATTGTGCCGCCTCTCCGAGGCTTTGCGTTTGAGAGTTCCTTACCCCGGGCTCCGCTTCGCTCCGCCTAGGGTTACTCAGGATATCACGCCTACGGCGTCGGATGCCAATACTTGAACATCCCCCCCCCCTTATTTTTTAACTACATTTCGGACAATACCAATTTTAAAACAGCATACAATCTCATTTTAACAAATCGTTGAAAAACCACATTATTTCTGCCAAAAAGTTTCATCAGGGGAAACCCATTGTGGCAACTTTGTGTTGTGTTTTACCCTTAAAGCATCGAAAAGCATCGAAACATCGGCTTTTCCTAAACAAGCATTGCCAAAATCGAATATTTATAAATCTTTGAAGATTAATATTTTAGAGATGGCGACCCGGGCGGGACTCGAACCCACGACCTACGGCTTAGAAGGCAGTTGCTCTATCCGACTGAGCTACCGGGTCGGCAAATAAAACATAAAATGTCTAAAACATACTATGAATCAAAAAGGGAATTTTTCAAGGAAAGCACCGGGAAAAGTTAGAGTTTTGCTAGGCGGCGGTCGAGCAGGGAAAGCCGTCGCATCGGGGTATTGTTAGCAATAGCGATTTCGAGAGCTTTCCGGGTGCCAATCATAATCAGGAGTTTTTTGGCGCGGGTCATACCGGTATAAATCAGGTTTCGCTGCAGCATCACATAATGTTGCGTCAGCACCGGGAGTACGACAACCGGAAATTCACTGCCCTGGGATTTATGAACGGTGACGGCATAAGCAAGAGTAATTTGATCGGCTTCATTCTGCTGGTAGTGCGTATCTCCCTGTTCGAAGAGAACCGAAAACGAGGTGGAATCCATCGCGCTGATGCGTCCCATTTCGCCATTGAAAACCCCTTTGTCATAATTATTCGAGGTTTGCATGACGCGATCCCCCAGCCGGAACAAGCGGTTGCCGAAGATGAATTCCGGTTTTTCCACTGAATCGGCTGGATTCAATACTTCCTGCAGGAGATTATTGAGCGCCAGTATCCCGCAGGCTCCTTTACGCATTGGGGAAAGCACCTGAATTTCCGTCATCGGATCGAAGCCGAAAGCGTTGGGGATACGTTCGGCCACCATGCGGCTGATAAGCTCGGCGGCCTTCTCGGGTTCATCCTGTTCGATCCAGTAGAAATCTGCTTGACTGCCTGTGGGTACCGGACGCAGATCCGGGGAATGTCCTTGGTTGACGGCATGTGCATTGACGATGATCCGGCTACCTTCTCCTTGGCGGTAAATTTCAGTCAGTTCTGTCACCGGAATCCGGCGGCAATGGATAAAGTCCTGCAGCACGGTTCCCGGGCCAACCGAGGGAAGCTGGTCTTTATCCCCAACCAAAACCAGGCGCGTGCCTGGAGAAATTGCCCGAAACAAACTGTTGGCCAGGCTGACATCCAACATGGAAATTTCATCCACCACCAGAAGCTGACAGGGCAGCTTGTGTTCCGGACCATAATAAAAAGCGCGCTGATCGGGTTCCCATTTCAGCAGGCGGTGGATGGTGGATGCCTCAAAGCCGGTTGCCTCCGTCATCCGTTTGGCGGCTCGTCCGGTCGGGGCGGCGAGGCTGATTTTCAGGCGCAGCAGCTGTCCAGCTCGCACCAAGGTTGCAATGACGGTCGTTTTACCAACGCCTGGTCCGCCGGTTACAAGCGAACAACCATATTGCAGCGCCCAATGCACAGCCTGTTTCTGCTTTTCGTTCAGCCGTTGATAATCGTTGCCCAATCTCTGCCAGGGGACTGCTGCCGGAGCAAGCGGGGTGCGCAACAGCAAGTTAACCGCCTCGGCCAGCTCTTCTTCCGCCTGTTTCAGGCGACGCAAATAGATAAAAGGAGAGGCTAGATCCGGATCCGGAAACGATACTGCACAAACTTTATTTTCTGAAAGAGCAATTTCCAGACCGTTTTGTGAAGCAGCCTCCGACACATCCAGAATTCGGATGGCTTCGTGAACAAGCAAAACCTGTGGATAACAAACATTGCCGCGATTGGCCAGTTCCTCAAGAGTATGCACAATCCCGGCACAAAGCCGGAGAGGGTTATCCTTCTCAATCCCGAGTTGGCCAGCGATCCGATCCGCCGTCAGAAAGCCAATGCCATCAATGTCGGCAGCCAAACGATAGGGATTATTCCGTACGATCTGCGGAGCGCCAACAGCGCTATAACGGTTCATGATACGGTTGGCGTAGGCCGGCGTAATGCCCAACCCTTGGAAAAAAATCAGCGTTTCACGATGCTGGTTCTGTTCATGCCAAGCTTTCCGGATTTCCGTAATCCGCTTTTTGCCAATTCCGGGGATTTCACTGAGCCGTTCAGAATAATTGTCCAGCACATTCAAGGTCTCGGTGCCAAATTTTTTAACAATGCGCTCCGCGTAAACCGTTCCGACCCCGGGCAATACTCCGGATGCCAAGTAGCGAGTAATACCTTTTTCGGTTGCCGGCAAGATCCCTTTGAAGCTTTGTACCCGGAACTGGCGTCCGTGTTCTGGATGACATTCCCATCGTCCTTCCGCTTCGATGTCCTGTCCTTCCTGCAAGCCGGCCAGCATGCCAACCAAGGTAATATCTGCCAGACGGGGGTTGCTGCTGCGCATTTTGATAACAGAATAGCTATTGTCACTATTGGAATAAACGATACGCAAAACTTCGCCAGCCACCCGTGCATCAATCGGCAGGCTGCCATAAGAACTCTCGTTGACGGACAATTTTTCATCGTCGTCAGCGAAAAAATCATTGTAAGAATTTTGTTCGGTCATGCTAACAACATACGTCCCCTTTGTTCGATTGCAGGAACAACTCTATACAAAAATACAGAATAACCGAAAAAACAACCATTTCCTACTTACAATTGGCAATGGTCTCCAGTGCGCAACGCAAGTCCTCTTCTGCGAGGGCCAATCGTTTGCGTAGCAAGCAATAGACAAAGGCTATTTTTTTGCAGAAAGCCTCTCCATTATCTTTACGAAACCCTAAGATTGCTTCTTCGATTCGTTCAAATTCACAGTTGGACACAGAGCCGACGGGTTTCAGATCAAAAACACGTAACCAGTTCCGGATTTTGCTGCCGCTTTCGATTCCGATAATTGGGGTTCCGGCATTGGCGGCCAGAATCAGCAGAATCAAACGGCTACTGACGACGACGTCACAATTCGCCGCAATTGCTTGAATGGTCGCAGGCTCACTGCTCGAGACCATATCAATGTGTTCCTGGTGCGGCAGACGTTTTCGCAAGGTCTCCATATACGCATAATCCGTTTGTGAATCCATCGGGATGAGGATCAGGCGTTGTTCCGGCTGGTCGCTGAGTCGTTGCCACAGTGCACAAAGCTCGTCCTGCTGCAAAATTGGACTTTGAGCAGAGAGGCAGAAACCAATTTTATAGATGCCGTTTTCCCGTTTTACTGGAGATTCGGTAGCAGTAGAAAGCAGCATGGCGGAATCCGCGCCGATAATACTCCGGGAAAAACCACAGGTCAGCAAGGCCTGTGCCGTTTCCGGGTCGCGCACCACAACCAGCAGACTTTTTTCCAGAGCCTGCCGGATTTTCTGCTGAATTCTTTTTTTGCGAATTTTTTCAACAATTGAAAAGAAGCCCCAGTGAATAAGTTTATCGAAGCAGTTGAGCATTCGTTCCGTTTTCAGGTAAGTTTTGCTTGGGAACGGGTTCAGCTCGGAATCCATACCCACCCCCCAGAGCAAGGTCAAGACTCCTTGTTTTTGGGCACACAAAAGCAGTTTCAACGCGGTTTCCGGGTAATCTGAAAGACCATTGGCTCCACACCAGACAAAAAGATCGAACTGCCGAACTGTTCGGGCGAACTCTGCGAGCCGGGGAGCCGGAGAAAACCCATAGAGCGGCAGGGTTTTGATCCCCAGACGAGCCGCCGTTTCGGCTTCTATTGCGGTGCTGACCGTGATTTCTGCTTCCGGCTGAATGCGGCGCAAAATTTCGACGACGCAGATCAGAATGGCTTCTACACCAACATGATTGCATCCCAAGGGGATACCGCCTAATAACAAATGCAGTTTTTTCACGGGACACTCCTACTTTTCAAACGCCAGTTCAATCGTGTCCGCAATTGTTGTCGTTCTTCCGCAGAGAGAAGTAGGAAGAAGGAAATGCAAAGATAAAGCAGCAAGGCACCGAAACCACAGCAGGCAAGCCGAAGGAAAGCCGAACTGTTGACACCGAGCATCTGTTTGCCCCATGCAATCCATAGAACCGGAAGAATCATTGCCACGATCGGAGCCAAATAGACTTTCAGGCCAAAAGACCACCAGGGGCTCTGCAAATAATTTAAGGTTCTTGGAAAGATCAAAAAAAGCAGGAAGGCGGCTTTAACCCCAATGGCAACCCAGACCAAGCATTGGGATGAAAAGAAATTCAGTAAAATCAGGTCCAGTAGCAGATTGGCGGCGGCTTCAGCGCCTGCAATAAAAGCCAGCAGACGATGTTTTTCCGTCATCAGCAGAAAATCTCGGGGAATTTTATCACAGGCAATCACCAGATACATCAGAAGGAGCATAATTCGGCAAAGTTCGCTCACCACAGGATCCGCGACTTTGAACAGAAAAAACAAGGCTTCATCACATAAAAACCACGCGACAAAGAGAAAAAAACAGGCAGCAAAGCTATTCCAGCGCAAGGAATTAAGCAGTGTAAAACGGAGTTTGTCATGGTCGCCACTGGCATACAGAGAAGCCGAGATTGGGCTGAAATTTTCCTGATATTGGGAAGCGCCCTGCGCACAGAGGTCGGGGAGTCGACCAGCCAAATGATAAATTCCTACGCCAGTAAGTCCGTGAAAAATGCTAACCAGCAAATCCCCGCTCTTGGTCAGGATCAGTCGGGAAAGCGAATTCATATAGGCAAAGCCACTAAAATTCAAAATTTCCCTGCAGATTTTTCGTTCCAGGCGGGGATAAATACGGAGGCTGGGAATAAATTTCCAGACTTGGACTGCCATGACCACGTTCGTCAGAATGGAAAGAGTTATTGTAAAAATTACCAGTGAGAGCAAGCTACCGCCACAAAATAAAATACTCCATACGCCCAGCAATTCCAACAGTCGTGAGATGGCATTCACATAATTCCGAATATAGATTTTCTGAATTCCGACGAGGATTTCCGGCACAGCAGCAGTAACAAAGACAACCGCGGCTCCACAGCCGAAGAGCAGGAAACAAAGTCGGAAATAGCGCAGCTGTTCAGGGTCATTGACGCGAATCAGAATATCCAGAAAAAAGGACATCCCGCAAGTCACCGCAATAATCAACAGTGCCATGACCAAGTAGATTGTCAGAACGGTGGAAATGATCTTATTATAGCGTTCGGAATCACTCTGGTACAGTCCTGTAGCAGTGTACTTTTGCAGAGAAACGCCAAACCCGAAGTCCAACAACAGGGAATAGATGAATAAACTCCACAAAAGCGACCAGAAACCGTAATACTCCCGTCCCAAGTAGGTCAACATCCAGCGGGTCATCAGAATGGCCTGCGGTAAACGTATGGCCGCCACCATATAATTCGTCAGGGTATTTTTGAAAATGGGCGACTTCAATTGGGACTCTGCTTTCCGCATAATTCGTCTTGACTTTCAGCGCTTTTCGTTGCGCTCAAGCGGCGGATACTGTTTTGCATCAGAGTGAAAAAATCGGCGACTTCCTGAATTTCGTCCGGCGGGGGATGCGTCGAGAACAGAACGGCATAAGAATCTTTATCTTCGGGACTGTATCCATGCATGCCCTGCAACGGCTTCAAGCCCATATCCGATGGGATAATCTGAAAGCCCGGATCGAGCAGAAAAATTTCATCTCCGTAATGGATAGGGCCGCCTTCAATACCATAGTGGATTTTTTCTTCTTTGCTGAGCCAATGTCCCGGAAAAGCGTCGGAATTCACCACAGAAAAAATGGCTTCCCGGGCAGTAGGTTTGAGAAAATAAGCCCGTAACATTGTGGAATCATAACAGGCGGCATAATCCTTTCCAAAACGCAGCCCACTTTGTGCAAGCGCCTCTTTCAGATCAACCGTCCCTTTAAGAGGGGTCATGCCATGATCGGAAAAAACAGTCAGAGTAAATTTTTTCGCATGTTGTTTTGCAGCCGACAACAGGGTTTGAATTTTTTTCTGATATTCCTGGAGAATGGGCTGAATATCTTCTTCCTGCCCAACCCGATCGTGGAGAAAGGAATCAAAATCCGCCAGATAGACGAAAAGAAATTGCGTTTTGTCGTCCGCAATCGCTTGTCTGGCGGCAGCCAGATTTTCCTTCTCACTATGCTGCCAGTTGGAGAGGTGGTAGTTGATTCCAGACTCCAGTAGACGGTCCTGCAAATTGGCAATGGGTTTCAAGCCGCCGGGTGCAAACAGATCTTTTTTTTCGCAGTAATTCAGGAATCCAATCTGGTCAAAGGGGACCTGGTATAATTGAAAATAGCCGGTATACCCATAGACTTTTCGCAGCAGACGCGAAAGCAGGTTTCGCACTCTACCCCGGTTCCAGAAGGAGCGCGGACGTAACAGGTGATGCAATATTTTCAGCACTTTGAAAGGGGAATTTTCCGGATCATAATAAAAAAAGCTCAAATGCCCATGTTGACATGGGCGGCAGCCGCTCAGAATCGTCGGAATCGCAGTACAGGAATAGCCGAATTGCATGCCGATTTTGCGGCGATAGGGCAATTCCGCGCGAAGAAAATCATGCCGCTGGGCAATCTCCCAGCCCAAAGCATCAATGAAGACAAAAATATCCAGCTGATCTTTCACGG
>JBAXYW010000053.1:0-14684 GCA_041670605.1 Lentisphaeria bacterium | reverse complement strand
GCTGCCGGGGACGTTATCTGCAGAATTTCTTTTACATTGTCGCTTAGCACTTCACCGCCGGTGCCGATCTGCTTGCCAAGGTTCTGCAGTAAAATATCCCGTACGGTTTCAGACATTTCGTGCAGGGCACGGCTCTGTTCCATGATTTCCTGAAAATCCGCTGGTTGTTCACCTTGTCCGAGAGTATTAAGCACTTCGTCATTGCGGGTGAGTAGATCCTGGTATTCCGTAAGTGTGCTACGTTGCTCATTGCTCAATTGAGCAAGATCAAGATTTTTGAAAAAAAGTTCCCGCTGGTCGATTTGTTCTTCCCGGCTTTTTCGAAATTCTGCCATCCGGTTTTGAATGCGCTCATATTCCTCGGGATTTTCTTCCTTGAGGCGTTCTATGCGTTCCTGCATATTCCCTCCTCTACGCCGCGACGAAGCATTTTCCTGAGCAGAAATGCCTGCTGCTGGTTGGGAAGAGTGCTCCAATTGTTTTTTTAACTGCACCAATTCCTCTTCCCGTAATTCAAGCAGTTTTTCAAGATTGGCAATTTCCTGCCCGGAATTATGAGGAAGTTCTACTTTATTATCGAGCCGATTTTTCAGCCGCAGGTTTTCAGCCTGCAAGGTGACTTTTTCAGCCATGAGGGTATCGCGGGATTCTGCAACTTCCCGAAGCTGTTCGCTCAGGCTGGCATGATCTTGATAAAAATAAAAAGCCGCGGCAAAGAAAAACAAGTTGCTGCTAAACAACAAAATCAAACCCGTTTTTTTGATTTTTTCAATTTCCATAAGGAAAAGCCCTTTTCAGAATGTTCTGCTTCATGAGGTAGTAAGATATAATGCGCTAAAAAACCCGGAAGCGTATATTCAGTAAAACGCTTTACCTCCATGAAAATTGTCATTGAAATAGAGTAGAATGCGCTGATGTTAGGAAAATTAGGTCGGGTTGTCAGAGTTGCTCAGTCTTTTGAAGCCAAGACGTCATGAATGCGCAATTGCGGTATTGCGGTTCCATTGAAACGATTAATATGGGGGGAAAAAACAATATCCCAAGGTTCTTGGGGGAAACTCGAGGGAGAACGCCCGAAAGCAATAAATTGTATTCGCATTCCCTCTTCATCCCGTAGAACGCCGCGTGTATGCATGGAACCAGCAGGCTGCTTCCTTTCAGAAACCACTCTCTTGGTCAGAAAAACCGGTTCGGGATTGCCGTGCCCGAAAGGCTCCAGCATTTGTAGCTCCTGGAAGAAAACATCGTCGAGTTCTCGCAATTTCACTTCCCCGCAAACATTTAACAGCGGTTTCATCGATTCGATCCCAAGAACTTTCTGGACAGCAATATCAAACTGCACGGAGAATTCTTCCAATCGATCTTCGTTGAGGGAGAGCCCTGCGGCCATCGCATGACCACCAAAGCGGATCAGTGAACCCGCACACTCATCCAGAACCGCCACCAGATTCAATTTGCGAATACTGCGGGCGGAGCCGGTGAATTGTCCGCTGCTGTCTCTGGTCAGTACAACGGATGGGCGGTGATAACGTCTGGTCAACCGGGAAGCAACAATTCCGACGACACCCTGGTGCCAGCCTTCACTCCATACGACAATGGAACGGGCGGACTGCAGATCGTAGCGGCATTCAATCTGATGTTCCGCATTGCGAACAACTTCTTCTTCTATGACCTGCCGTTTTTTATTCAGACTATCAAGGTTGCGAGCCAATGCGTTCGCCTCCAGTATACTTTCCGCTTCCAGTAGTCGCAGTCCATCGGTAGGATCCCCCATCCGTCCAGTGGCATTGATTCGGGGCGCCAGACGGTAGGTGATATCGGCGGTCGCCAGTTCGTCACTGACACCAGCAATATCACAGAGCGCATGAATGCCCGGGCGATGTTGCATGGAAAGAACCTGCAGCCCGTGATGAACTAGGATGCGGTTTTCGTGGAGCAGGGGAACAATATCGGCCACTGTGCCAAGAGCAACCAGATCCAAACACTGGTGAAGATCCGTATCCTCGCCGCCATAGCCCATTTCCTGCCCGTATTTCAGAAAGGCCTGGGCTACTTTATAGGCGACGCCAACACCAGCGAGTTCTTTGATCTCTCTGGGAGCACCGGGCAATTTCGGGTCTACTATCGCAAAAGCGTTAAGTTGTTCCAAGCCGGGTGTATGATGATCCGTAATAATCAAATCCAAGTTGATATTTTGCGCTGCCGCTGCGGCGTCATAACTGGTGATGCCGCAGTCGACGGTCAACAACAGATCACAATTGCCGGCCGAAGCTTTGGCAATGGACTCCGCTGTTAAACCATACCCATCATCAATTCGATGCGGAAGGTAACAGCCGATGCGGGCGCCATTTTTACGCAGTACCGAAGCAAGCAGAGCCGAAGCCGTTATGCCATCGGTATCGTAATCGCCATGAATAATGATCTGTTCCCCGCGTTGGATGGCTAACCAAAGCCTGGCAGAGGCTTCCCTGGTGCCGGGCAATAAAAAAGGATCCCCGATATTTTTTAGATCAGGATTCAGAAAATCGCGTACGTTATCCGGTGCAATATCACGTGCCGACAGCACCAAGGCTATTGGACGAGTTACCGCAGCTTCTTCGATTAGTTCTTGAACACGATATTCATTGGTTTCAGCAAATTCCCAAATTCGTTCTTCCATGAGCCTTTCGTTTCCTTAAAATGAAAAATTAAATGACAAAACTAACTATACGCCAAATTTCCCAGCTGTCATCTCATTTACCATTCTTTTTTACCATTTTTTTGCAATTTCCACAATTATCGGGATGGAATAGGAGTCTGTTTTTCAGTCGAAAATTTTTTAGCCCAGCGAGTGTCTATTTTTTTAGGCAGAATTTCAACTCTGGTGAAGGCAAAGTTGAGGCAAGCATTCTGCAATGATCGACTTTTCCATACTACTATCCGCCGGTTTCTGAATGGTTGCTACCTGTTTCTTCTAGGCTGTGGACGCCAGTCTACCCCGAGTCTGTCCATTTCCGTCCGTGTCTGCCCGTGTTGCTCGTTTGCGTGTTGAAAGAGACCGTTACTTGAAAAAGCAAACACAAATTTGTAAAGTTAAACGCAAATATCCCTTAAAAAAGTGCGCTTACTTTTTCTATGTTGCGTGGCAAAAAACTTGTTTTACCCCAGTTGCATAAATCCGCAAACGCAGTATAGTAAGGTCTTAACAAAAAAATGCTTTGATTTCATTTTTATACGGATAAGGAGTTTTTGCCATGTCGATTCATCCCAGTTTAAAAACTCAGGGCGCGGTCAGTGAAAAGCGCAATGTTCTGAAACGTTTTGAGCGTATTGATAAGTTGAAAAAAGAAGGCCGTTATCAGGATGGTAACCGGGTTTGGGGACTTCCAAAAACAAAACCGGAAGAATAATTCACTGGTGCTTTACCAGAATTCTTCACGAGAGCTGCTTGAGCAGCCGCAAAGCCGCATCAGGTGTTTTTATGATGCGGTTTTTTTTTTAGTACTACTGTCAAGGAAAGGATCTGAATATGTGGAATTATACTGAAAAAGTCATGGATCACTTCCTGAATCCACGCAATGTTGGAGAAATTCAAGAGGCCGATGGGATTGGTGAAGTCGGCAATATCGTCTGCGGCGATGCGATGAAGCTTTTCATTAAACTGGCTCCGGATCAGAAAACCATTGAGGAAGTCCGTTTTCAGACTTTTGGTTGTGCTTCCGCTATCGCTTCAGCCTCGGCTTTGACCGAAATGTTGAAAGGCAAAACGGTGGAAGAAGCAGCCCAGCTGACGAACCAGGATATTGCCGACTTTCTTGGTGAACTGCCGGAAGAAAAAATGCATTGTTCCGTTATGGGTATGGAAGCCTTTCAATCCGCTCTGGCCAATTTACGAAAAAAGCATCCTGAATACGCCTTGCCGGGGGAGCAGGCTCCGGAGGGGGAAGATCGTATTGTCTGTCAGTGTTTCAACGTCAGCGAACGGAAGATCCGGGAAGTGATTCAGGCCAATCATCTGACGACTGTTGAGCAGATCACGCATTATTGCAAAGCCGGCGGCGGCTGTGGCGGCTGCATTGAGGAGATCGAACAGATTCTGGCCGACACCCTGGGACAGAAAAAACAGGTCGTCGCAACGGAAAACCAGTCCCTCCCCAGCAATTTGACACATTTGCAGAAAATCAAAATGATTGAGGACGTGTTTGAGACCATCATCCGTCCGGGTTTGCAGGCCGATGGTGGCGATGCCGAATTGGTGGACATTGACGGCCAAAAGGTGCTGGTTCGTTTGACCGGGCGCTGTGCGGCTTGTCCTTCGGCTGGTCAGACCTTGAAATTGTGGGTGGAAGCCAAACTGCATGAAAAAGTTTCTCCTTCCTTGTTGGTGGAAGAGGTCAAATAGGAAGGATGCTGGAATATGAATAAGCAAGACATCGTCTATGTTGATAATAATGCCACGACGTGTCTGGATCCGGAAGTGCTGGAGGTCATGCTGCCTTTTCTGACCGACTATTATGGCAATCCCTCCAGTGTTTATCCGTTCAGCGGCCCGTCCGCTGTTGCAGTACGTAAGGCGCGGGAAGCGGTTGCAGACTTGTTGGGTGCTGTTCCGGAAGAAATTCTCTTTACCAGTTGCGGCAGCGAATCGGATAATGCCGCCATCCTGAGCGCACTGCAAACCCAAGTCGGGCGGCGGAAAATTCTTACCACAGTGGTGGAGCATCCCGCGGTTTTGAATTTGTGCCGGAGTTTGCAGAAACGCGGCTATCATGTGGATTATCTAAGTGTGGACAGTCAGGGGCGTTTGAATCTGGAAGAAGCCAGAGCCCTGATCAGTGAAGAAACCGCCATCGTTTCGGTGATGTTTGCCAATAATGAAATTGGCAATCTCTATCCGGTCTATGAATTGGCTGAAATGGCGCATGCAAAAGGCGCTTTGTTTCATACGGACGCCGTTCAGGCAGTTGGCAAAATCCCCCTGAACTTGGCCGAGACGAAAATCGATTTTCTTTCTTTAAGTGGCCATAAATTGCATGCTCCAAAAGGAATTGGGGCTCTCTACAAAAAACGTTTTGTCCCCTTTGCACCCTTTATGATTGGTGGGCATCAGGAGTATGGTTTGCGCGCCGGCACCGAAAATGTGGCCGGGATCGCCGGGCTTGGGAAAGCAGCCGAATTGGCGAAAATCTACATGGCCTCGGAAAATCAGCTGGTGAGCGCCCTGCGGGATCGCTTGGAAACTGGCTTGCTGGCGACTTGTCCGAATCCTAAAGTCAATGGAGATCCTGAAAACCGGCTGCCGAATACGACCAATATCTGCTTTAAATATATTGAGGGCGAAGCAATTTTGTTGCGCCTTTATCTGGCCGGGAAAGTCTGTGCCTCTTCGGGGTCAGCCTGTACAACAGGGTCTCTGGAGCCGTCTCATGTTCTGCGGGCGATGGGCTTGGATTATCAAGCCTTGCATGGTTCGATTCGCTTCAGCTTCTCCCGCTTCAATCGCCCGGAAGAGGTCGATGTCATCCTGAAAGTTCTGCCCCCCATTGTCCGGGCATTGCGGGAATTATCGCCCTTTGGACGGAATGAACAGTAACAGAGCTGAAGCAAAATCAAAGTTATGGAAAAAGAGCTTCTTCATCTCGTCGAAATCGTCAGTGCTGCCGCTGATGCTGCGATCTTGGAAGAACTGCTGCTAGCGGCAGGTTTTTCGCCCTCGGCTTATACGAACCTTGAAAGCAGGTTGGCATCCACTTATGTGATCGCCGAAAATGCAGACGAGGCAGCGGATATTCTTTTGCGGATCAAAGTTCAGTTGCCGGATTGGGAGGGTCTGCTGAACCAGCCCCTGCGGGGAGTCGAACAGCGTACGATGCGCCAGGAGGATTGGTCGGAAAGCTGGAAAAAGCATTTTCATACTTTCCGGGCTTCAGAACGACTGATGGTCAAACCAAGCTGGGAGGAATACCACGCCCAGCCCGAAGATCTCGTTCTGAAATTGGATCCCGGCATGTGCTTCGGTACCGGATATCATGGAACTACCAAGGCCTGTTTGCAATTCCTCGATCAACTGCAGAAACAAATCGGCTCAGACGCTTCTTTTCTGGATGCCGGCTGCGGTTCCGGGATCCTGTCAATCGGCGCTAGACTCCTCGGATACAATCCGGTTTTTGCCTTTGACTACGATCCCCAAGCCGTCGAAACCGCGCGCGAAAATCTGACTCGGGCAGGCTTTTCGGAAGTGACGTTGGCGGTGGCTGATGTCAAAGATTATATTCCTCCTCAACCCTGCCGGGTGGTGGTGGCGAATATTCTGGCTGCCGTTTTGCTGGAGAATGCGGTAAATATTTTGCGTTTTCTTGATCTTTCTGCTGAGCCGGCATTCTTAATCCTTTCCGGCATTCTGAATGAACAATATGAAGAGATACGGCAGCATTTTACTGCCCTTGGGGCAGAGCAAATGGCAACACGGACCTTGGAGGAGTGGACTAGTGGTTGTTTCCGGGTCGTAAATCCTCTTAAAGCAAACGAATAAGGAAAGAGACGTATATGAAAAATCAGGTGATCATGTTTCAGGGAGATTCCATTACCGATGTCGGGCGCGCCCGTGAAGTGGAAACCGATAAACGCCCGAATGTCCAACTCGGCGCGGGTTATCCCAGTCTGGTGGCAGCGCGCCTGTTGCGCGATCGCGCGAAGGAGACTCTGCAATTTCATAACCGCGGCATCAGCGGCAATCGCGTGGTGGATTTGTATGCACGGTGGAAACGTGATACCTTGAATTATCAACCCGATATCCTTAGTATTCTGATCGGTGTTAATGATACCTGGCACGAACAAGTCAAGGATAACCCGAATGGCGTCGAGGTGCCGCGCTACGCAAAGATATACCGTGAACTGCTGCAGTGGACTCGCACCGTACTGCCAAATGTCAAACTGGTACTGATGGAACCTTTCGTGCTCCATTTCGGTGCGGTTCAGGATCACTGGCTCCCCGAAATGCAGGAACGCAGCGCCATTGTTGCGGAATTGAGCCATGATTTCCAAACCGTTTTCATCCCCTGTCAGAAAATTATGGATGATGCCTGTCAGGTCATGCCCAAGGAATATTGGCTGGCCGATGGGGTGCATCCGACTTTGGCCGGTCATCAATTGCTGGCCGATGCCTGGGTGGCAACCTGTCAGGATTTGTTTTGATATACCTGCCCCTCCTTTTTCTCTGATTGTGTGCAGGGAATAAGCGATGTGGGGTGCTGTCCAGCTGGAGGTTTGGATGCCTGTTGCTACGAATACTTATGCTCTGATGGATGCCGGAAATGGACGAAAACTGGAGCAGTTCGGCCCCTGCCTGGTGGATCGACCTTGCGCTCAAGCGGTCTGGAGACCCTCGCTACCACAGACCCGATGGCAACAGGCCGATGCCTTTTTTACCAGAGAACAGGGAGCAAAATGGGAATTCCGAAAGCCTCTGCCGGAAAATTGGATCTGTGATATCGGAGGAATCCGCTTCCGGATTCTGCCAACCGATTTTGGCCACCTAGGCGTCTTCCCGGAACACGCCCTGGGATGGAAAAAAATCAGCGAAATCTGTTCCCGGCTTGACACAAAAAAAGCCGCTGTTTTGAATCTATTTGCATATTCCGGCGGTGCAACCTTGGCTCTTGCCAAAGTGGGTTGCGAAGTCTGCCACCTGGATGCCTCTAAAAAAATGGTTGACTGGGCACGACAGAATGCCGACTTGAATGAATTATCCGCAGCCCCTATCCGTTGGATTGTCGATGATGTGCAGAAATTTCTAAAACGGGAAATTCGGCGTGGAAAACAGTATGACGGGATCGTCCTGGATCCGCCGAGTTTCGGGCGTGGCAGCAATCAGGAACTGTTTCAAATCGATCATCATATGCTCGACTTGCTCGAACTCTGCTGTCAGGTGCTGTCAGCAACGCCAAAGTTCCTCTTTTTGAGCTGCCATACTCCCGGCTATACGCCACTGGTTTTACAGCATTTATTGAAACAGACTCTCCCGGGAGGGGCGATTGAGGCCGGAGAATTATTGCTGCCAGCGAGGCCGGAGGCGCTCGATGTACCCAGCGGTACCTATGCTTGCTGGCAAAAATAAACTTACCCAGTTAAACATCTTGTTTTTTCAATTCCCCCTTATATTCGCACCGCGATTCCTTTGTTTTTTAAATATTGCTTGAGTTCTTTAATATCAATCGTATGGAAATGAAAAACGGAAGCTGCCAGTAGAACCTGGGCTCCGGCTTGTGCGGCCTGCAGAAAATGTTCGAGTTTGCCGGCCCCCCCCGAGGCGACGATTTTGGCTCGGCAGGCCGTGACAAGAGCAGAAATGATGGGAAGGTCATAACCGGTTTTCGCACCATCCCCGGCTTTACTCGTAGGAAGTATTATTTTTACTCCGAAATCATCGACTTTTTTTGCCCATTCAACGGCATCATATCCCGTTGCAGTGCGCCCACCATCGATATAGACTTCATACCCCGAGGGTAGCTGTGCATTGACATCCAGATCAATGGCAATCGTAATCGCATCAGCACCAAATTCCTTGAGTAAAGCCGGAATCAGTTCCGGCTTGCGATAAGCAGCACTGCTGATGGATACCTTATTCGCTCCTGCTTTTAATACCTGACCCGCACTTGCCACATCGAAAATGCCGCCTCCGACCGTGAAAGGAATACTGCACACAGCCGCGACTTTGCGGACGATTTCCAGCATCGTGCCACGGTTTTCTACCGTTGCGGTAATATCCAGCATGGCCAGTTCATCCGCTCCGGCAGCACAGTAGGCTTTTGCGCATTCCACCGGATCGCCGGCATCGGCAATATCTACGAAATGAACCCCCTTGACAACTCGCCCATCGCGCATGTCAAGACAGGGCATAATACAAATCGGATTTTCCATCGTTTCCATCCTTTTCTTTCATAAGTGACCAATAACAGCGGCGGAGTTCGCAAAACACCCCATCAGGAGAATATTGAAAATACTTGCAGACGCTTGTTTTGCAAGTGAATGCAAGAGAAAGTGACGAAATATAGCGAAAAAACTTGTAAAAAATATATGAAACATGGGGTGGACTGGCGTCTACAACCTTTTTTCTAACCGCGAAAGGCACGAAAAACACGATTTTTTTTGGGGGGGGGTGATGCTCATACGCAGGGACTACAAACGTACTTATCCGCTGCATTTATATGGAGTGCGGGAGCGCAGCTCCCGCTTTGCAATCGTCGTCAATCCGTCGTACTCCATAACGCCTGCAGGGGCCACGCAGTCTAAAGGTACGACAACCGTGCACGTGCCAAATGCTCCACATGAGTTGTTTGTATTTTTAGAAAAATATACAGAATTTTATGTTGTCAAGAAGAATCATAAACTTTCCTTGGAAGTCATGGAAACTCCATGATTTTTATGGAAAGTCATGGAGTTTCCATGACTTCTTATGAGAGTGATTTTGCGCCCTTGCGAAGAACGATTACGGCAATATTTTGGATGTCGGTTCCGGAATATTTTTCTGACATCGGCATCAAGTCAACAATGGAGGTTGCAATGAAAAAGGTCAAAGCAAATCGAGTTATGGGTAAGAAATGGATTCATCGGTTATTTGTTCTGTGTTATTTCTGCTTGGTTTTGCGAGTATGTGGGACGGTTTACTATGTTACTTCGGGCGGCGATGATCAGCAGGATGCATTAAGTTGGGGGACTGCGGCTGTTTCCATTCAATCGGCGATGGATCGAGCCAGTCCGGGAGATCAGGTCTGGGTCGCCTCCGGAATGTATCATCCCAGTGAAAAGCGCGAAACGCCTGGAAGCGGTTTGATTTTTATGTATTCTTTTCAGCTCCGTGACGGAGTGAGTTTGTTCGGCGGCTTTGCGGGAACAGAACAAGCACCGGAGGAAAGGCAACGATTAGACCAGGATGGTAATGGAGTTCTGGAAGCCTGGGAATTTGCTTCCGAAACGATTTTGGCTGGGCAGCCTGATTTCCCCGGTCAGGTTATCTATGGGGGATTACAGGCGTTTACAGTTCCGCTTCGGATTGATGGATTCAGCATTTGTGCTGGAGATGCTTGCGGGAAAGGCTGGGACGGAGAAGGCGGGGGCGCTTTGCTGCCTGGGAACTGCATTTTACAAGGCTGCCAAGTTTTTAGAAATAAGGCCCGGCGTGGTGGCGGCGTTGCTTTAATTGGCGCGGCACTTGTCAGGCAGTGTTTATTGCAAAATAACGAGCTATATCTGCAGGGCTGGGCTGGCGAAGGCGCCGGTGCTTTTCTTGCTGGCGAAGGCGCTGGCCTGGAAAATACTCTTGTGATCGATAATGGTGTCGAAAACTCAGGAGCTTATCTTGGCGGCGGCGGAGTGGCAGTCCTGGGCGCTGGTTCGGTGGATTTCTGTACCATTGTCGGAAACTTTTCCACAGGAGAAGGCAGCGGAATACGTTATGTCGGCGAAGGAGGAACGTTGCGTAATAGTGTCATCTGGGGTAATCTCGGACATTCCTGCCAACTCTCAACGGAAGAAACGCAAATACATAATTGCGCGGTGGAGTCCTGTCAGGTAATGCCCGGGTGTATTAGGTTGAATTCTGCAAATTGCGGAGAGTCCGGAGTGGCTGTGAATGAAAATCTGCTGCATTGTTATTTCCCCTGCTTCAACGCTCCGGAATGCAGCGATTTTCGCTTGTCGGGCGGTTCCTATCTGTTGAATCGGGCAATGGAAAGTCCTGGAGCAGATGCCGCAAATCAGCCCAGAACCCAGAATCAATATGCAGATATCGGTTGTTTTGAATCCGCTTTGCCAGGAAATTTGACTGCCGATTTTCAGCTTGCTATGCCCCTGCTTTATGCCGAAAGCAGCCCGGTCAATTATCGTTTGGGAACCGAGACTCCCGACGCCATTGAAGCGTGTTTTTCGGCAATCGGCGGGACTGTGCAAAAACTGAATTCCGGTTCAGACGAATGGCAATTGACCTGTACGCAAAACGGAGTTGTGGAAATCATTCTGCAACTGCAGAGATCCACCGAAATCGCCGCTTTCTGGAATCCCTTTGTTTTTTCGCGTTCGTTGCCGGTATTGCCAAAGTCTTTGCTGCTCAAAGCGGCGGATTTGACCTGGCAATGGGCCAGTGAAACTCCATTGTTGACTTGGCAGCTGCTGTACGGAGAATTATCCGGAGAAGATGCAATCATCGGAAGCCTGCAGACAGTCATTCCAAATGGACTTGGAGACTATCCAATCGAACAGGGAACTCTGCGGGTTTCTGATTCTGCCGAAGGAATGAATTATGCTTTGCAATTTTTGCCGGGGGTGCTGACCTGTGTCAAAGGAAATACTGAAATACAGTTTTCAGACATGGAAAAAAGCTACACCGCAAATCCAATTGTAATTACTGTGCAAACCCAGCCGCCAGACTTGGCTGTATCGCTGACCTATCAGGGGGTCGAAGAAACTCTTTATCCGGAGAGCGCAACTCCGCCGGTCAATGCTGGAAAATATTGTGTCACCGCAAGGGTAAATGAGGAGCTTTATGAGGGTGTCGCCAGCGCAATTTTGCAGGTTCATAAGGCCTCTCTGATTTGTCAGGCGGAGGATCAGGAACGCGAATATCTCAGAGACAATCCGTCCCCGCTGATCCGTTATGTGGGATTTCTCGGGCAAGACAGTGAAGCGGATATCATTCCCCCGATGGCTTTTGTTGCGGCGGATCATTTCAGCCCCGTGACGGAAGCCGGCTATGAAATCATTTTGCAGGGTGGTAGTGCAGAAAATTATCAGCTGGAACTGCGCAATGGGCGTTTATGGATTCGCGAAATGCAACCTCTTACGAATGAAGCCTTGTTGAGTGTCGGCGTTTATGGCATGCCTTTGAAACAGATTTTGATCATGGCATATGCAATTTCACCCATTGACGGCAGCTATCTACCCGGAAATTTTGTTTGGGATCAGGAGGATCAGGTACTGGGGGCTGGGCTCTGGCAATGCGCTTGGCACTTTGTCCCAGACGAGCAAAATTATCAAGGGATTGCGGGGCAAAGCCTGGTGACGATCGAGCAAAGGGAAGTCCGGGTGGCGGCTCTTCCGAAAGCAAAACAGTATGGCGATCCCGATCCTGTTCTGGAATATCAGGTGACGGCAGGCTCCCTTGTTGCTGGTGATTTTTTCAGTGGTGGACTGCTTCGAGTTCCGGGAGAAAATGTCGGAAGCTATGTCATCCGACAGGGAAGCCTGGCTTTGCAGAGTAATTATGAGTTGATCTTTACGGAAGAAAACTTTTCGATTCATCCACGCAGGATTCAATTGCTGGCAGAGGATGTCAGTAAGTATGAAGGGCAGCCGGATCCGATTTTGCTTTGGCACTGCGTGGACGAGGAACCGGTGAATGGGGATGCATTTTCCGGCACATTGCAGCGTGAAGAAGGCGAAGAAGCCGGCCAATACTCGATCCTCCAGGGAAATTTAAGGATATCAGATAATTATTTGATTGACTATCAACCAGGAACCCTTGCCATTCTGCCTCCAGTATATCGCTTATCTGGCGATCTGCTGGTCGCAAGGCTGGTTTATGGCCAAGCTCTGATCGGTGATATGCTCCAGGGAAACGTCGAAATGGCGGCGACCGGTGAAGTGGTACCCGGACATTTTTGCTGGGATGAGGAGGGAAGTTATCCGGAAAGTGGAGCCCTGCTTGCTGCCTGGAGCTTTATTCCGGATCTGGATATCGGCTTTCCTGAACTGAACGGCAGCCTCGAATTGCAGGTGGAAAAGGCCGTTCTGCAGGTGTCCATCCAAGGCAGCCCAAACCGAAAATATGGAGAAGAAAATCCGCTTTTTGAATTGCAGTATGAGGGATTTGTACTGGCAGAGGATACTGGAGTTTTGCTGCAGCAGCCCGAGATTACCTGTACTGCAGAGCAAAACAGTCTGCCCGGCAATTATGAGATTCTTATGGGTGCAGGACTGGCGGACAATTATGAATTGCTGTATAATCCGGCATTTTTACGAATCGAGGCATGGCTGATTCAGGTGCAAGCTCTGAATCAACAGAAGGAATTTGCCCAACCCGATCCCGAATGGACTTTTGTTTACCAGGGCAATTTGTTGGAAAACGATGGTTTTTCGGGGCAATTGCAGCGTCAGACCGGCGAACGACCCGGGCAATATCTGATCTGCCAGGGCAGTCTTTCCCTGCCGCCGTGGTATCAGCTGGATTTCCAGGCAGGGTCTCTTTCGATCGGGCCGGCTCCTCTGACCGTTACAGCGGATGATCAAAGCATTTATTATGGAGACAATCTTCCGATATTGACATATCAGATCAACTCTGGTGCTTTATTGGAGGGTGACTCGATGTCTGGGGGGCTGTCCTGTGAGTGGGAAAAACAACCGGGGACATATACGATCAGCAGAGGCAACTTGACGGCCGGCGCGCAATATCAGATCACCTTCCTCCCGGGTATCCTTGAGGTATTGCCATGCCCGTTGACGGTTCAAGCGGTGAATCAAGAAAAATTCTATTCTTTAACCGACCCAAACCAACCCTTGGCCTGGCAAATTACGGAGGGGCGTTTAATTTCACCGGATACGATTTCCGGGATGCTTGAGAGAGAACCCGGTGAAGAACCTGGGGAATACAGAATTTGCCAGGGATCCATGGCGGTAAGTCCGGCAAATTATTATCAACTAAACTTTCTGGAAGGGGTTTTTCTGATCAAAAAAATCGTGCCTAATGGGCTTGCCTTCCCGTTAGATGTTATTTATCATGGGGGGACGGTAATGGAGCTCTCGTATCAAAGCCATTTTTATGATCGTTATACGAGTGTTGAATTGTCCGGAACCTGTTATTGGCCAACTGCAGAGGAGCGTTTGCGGCGGGGTACAGCCAGCCGCAACCTGGTTTTTCGACCGGATGATTCCGAGCATTATACCGAGGCTACGACTTCTTTGCTGGTCCAAATCCGCATTCGAGCTCTCGATCTTAACGCGGAAAATAAGCTGATGGTTTACGGTGATTCCGTGCCGGATTTGACCTGGAATATTGGTGGGTTTGAGTTGTTCCCTGAGGAGGAAATTACTGGGGAACTGGAGCTGGTGGAAGTGGAAACTGGTCTTTCGCCAGATTTTAACTCGCCTTTACCGGTCGGTGAATATCGGATTCTGCAAGGCAGTATGCTGCCTCCCTCTGACGACTATCGTTTCTTATTTCATGAAGGCAGGCTGAGTGTTAACAAACGCGTGATCGTTATCCAAGCTGTGGATACGAGTATAATAGCAGGAAACGCGGATCCGGAATTGGAATTTGTAATTTGCGAGGGTACCCTCGTTGACGGAGATCAATTTAGCGGGTCTCTGACCCGGGCATCTGGTACGCTGCCAGGGAATTATCCGATCCAGCTGGGAACTCTGGCTCTCAATGAGAATTACGAACTGCAGTTTATGGAAGGAATTTTTACCATACTCGCGGCTGGCAGCACCCGCTCCAGCACAAAGGAATACGGAACTTCTTCCCTACAAATTTCTGCATCGGACGGACAGACGCCTACCCTTGAAAATCAGAAGCTTCCTGATGCCACTTTTGATCCCGGAGAATCGCTTGTGCTGACGGGAGAAGAAGAGCTGGCGGAAGAGGAGCTGGCGGAAGAGGAGCTGGCGGAAGAGGAGCTGGCGGAAGAGGAGCCGGAGACTCTCCGGATTCAGGC
>JBAXYW010000052.1:0-14725 GCA_041670605.1 Lentisphaeria bacterium | reverse complement strand
TTCGTCCTGATTGTCAACTATCACTTGAATACTTTTCAGATCGCCCTCTTATTCGGCTTTTGTGCCGCAGTGAATATTTTTGGCAGTCCGCTGATTGGCAAGTTTACGGATCGCTTGGGATACCGCAATACGATGATTTGGGATACGGTCATTCTTTTCTTTGTCTGCCTGTTATATGGGTTTGCCGCTGTTTGGTTTCCACCCAATGTGGCGATTTGGGTGGTATGTTGCAATTTTCTGCTGGACGCGATCCTGAGCACGACCTCACTGGCGACCAATCTCTATGTGCGCGATATCGCTGATAATTCCGATGAAGTGACCTCTTCGCTGAGCACCGGGATTTCGATCAATCATCTCATTTCGATCGCTTCTGCTCCGCTGGGTGGCTGGGTCTGGCACCGTTTTGGCGTCGAAGTGCTGTTCAGCTTCGCTGCCGTCATGGCGGTGGCAAACAGTCTTTGCGCCTGTATGATCCGGAAAAAACCGGTGATTCAAGAACTCTGATTGCCATCGTTATGGAATTGTTCGGGAACGGGAAAGCGGCTCGCTAAAGCGACTCCAAACGCGAGCTGTTTTCAGCAAAACTTTTGCGAACTAAAAAGGAGTTTATCATGTCTAATCCCAGCAATTGTCATTGGCTGAAGAGTTACAATCCGTCGATTTTGAAACAAGATTTGCTGGCCGGATTGATTGTGGCGGTGATGTTGGTACCTCAGGCGATGGCCTATGCCATGCTGGCGGGGTTGCCACCGGTAGTCGGGCTTTATGCGGCGACATTTCCTCTGATAGCGTATGCCTTATTGGGGAGTTCTCGGCAGTTGGCGGTTGGACCTGTGGCAATCATTTCGCTGCTGGTGGCCGATGCCTGTGCCAAGGTGGCGACAGCTTCCGGTGGTATTGAGGAAATCCTTGGTTTGGTGGCAGTGCTGGCCATTCTGGTCGGTTTGATTCAAGTTATTCTTGGGTTGTTGCGGGCGGGTTTTCTAATCAATTTTGTTTCCCATGCCGTAATCATCGGTTTTACTTCTGCTGGTGCTATCCTGATTGGCTTAAGCCAGTTGCCCCAGCTGCTGGGCATCACTGTCAGTAAAAGCCATACTGCCTTTGGCATGCTACGGGAGGTCTTGGCAACGGTCAGCGAGGTCCATTGGCTGACTCTGGGCATCGGTCTGGTTGTCACAGCCATCTTGCTGATAGCGCGCTTTCGCCGCTGGCGCTTTCCAGTTACTCTCCCGGTTATTGCCGTGGCCACGCTACTGGCATACTGGTTTAATCTGGAAGCGCATGGACTGCGTTGCGTAGGCGCAGTCCCGGCGGGCCTGCCGGCCTGGAAACTCCCGACCTTTGAATGGCAAATGATTGCAAACTTGTTGCCTTCGGCTTTGACCATTGTTTTTATGGGTTATATGGAGTCTGTTGCCGTGGCGCAATGGATTGCATTGCGGGAGAAGTACAGGATTTCGCCGAATCGGGAATTCTTTGGTCTGGGTCTGGCCAATATCATCGCTGGCCTTTTTTCCGGTTATCCGGTGACCGGCGGGTTTTCCCGCACTGCGGTTAATTATCAGGCCGGAGCCAAAACGCCGCTGGCATCGGTTGCTACTGCCGGACTGGTGTTGCTGACACTGTTGGCCTTTACACCGCTATTTACGCATCTTCCCAAGGTCGTGCTGGCGGTGGTTATCATAATGGCTGTCATCGGCCTGATCGATATCAGGGAAATCCGCCACCTTTTCGGGATCAAAAAAGTCGATGGTTGGGTCAGCCTGGTGACCTTCCTGGTGACGCTCGGCATCGGCATGGATACTGGTTTGCTGACTGGTATCGCGCTTTCTCTGGCTCTGTTTATTTACCGTAGCGCCCGACCGCGTACAGCGATCTTGGGACGTATTGGCGACGGCTCGGAATTTCGGGATATCAAGGTGTTCCCTGACGCGAAGACGGATCCTGCGATCATCATGCTGCGGGTCGATGCGAGTCTGTATTTTGCTAATGCGGGATTTGTCGAGGATCGTATCCGGGAAGAACTGCTGCGGCAGCCAGAGGCCCGCCTGGTACTAATGGATATGTCCGCAGTCAATGATATTGATGCGGTCGCCATCACCACTCTTGAAAACCTGATTCAGGAATGCGCTGATGGGAAGGTGAATTTCGCATTTTCCGGAATGAAAGTCCAGATAAGGAAGATCATCGAAAGAGCCGGTTGGAAGGAAAAATATGGCTCGGAAAGCTTTTATCCCAACCTGATACAGGCTCTGGAAGGGCTGCAAAAAAAAACTGAAAACAGCCGTACCCAAAAGGATGGCTGAGTTTCAGGTTTCGAATTGGCGGAATCCAAGGCATCCGATCGCAGATGCCTGGATTCCGTTTCGGCGCGGTTTGTTTAGCATATTTAAGTGCTTCACTAATACAGTCTCCGGCTGCATCAGTTCGGACAATGACTCGCATTATCTGATCTTCACGCGAAATTTCCGCAGCTCTACGGCTCGTTCCACGCTGGCGACATCACGCAGAGAATGTGGTTCCCCATTGCGAGTATCAATGATCAGATTTTCCAGCCCTCGTTTGTTGTTCATGGAGATTTTCGGCACCATAACCCGGACTGGATAAGGTTGCATTTTGCACTAATATAAGTGAAAAATATATTGTTTTGCACGATTATTCCAAGCAGAGCATGACCATCAGTATTCTTTTAGTCTGTTTTCATGAGGGGTAGCGGGCTGTTTTTTTGCTATCTTATTGTTTGGCATGTATATTGCTAAAAAATAAAAGATCATGACAAAGATAGCGATACCACATTGGCAGGGTCGGGTCAGTCCGGTCTTTGATGTTGCCGGTCGGGTTTTATTGGCGGAAGTTGTTTCCGGCGAGATCCTTTGTCATGGGGATTTGTTGTTGGAAGCAGAGGATCCGCATGGACGTTCGAGTTTACTGTCTTCTGCGCGTGTGGAGCTTTTGATTTGTGGGGCGATTTCCTGTTCTTTTGAGCTGGCGTTGGCAGCGGCGGGGATCGGGGTGATTTCGCAGATTTGCGGGGACATAGAGTTGATTTTGCCTGCTTATGCGGCTGACCGTTTGAGTTATTACCGCATGCCGGGTTGCCGTGCTTGTCATGGTCCGGCTCGTCGTGGTTGGGGCGCTTGTAAACACAGGTTATGATGTAAAAGGATGTTATATTATGAAAATTGCGATTACGACAGCAGGAAAAGATCTCAGCGCGGCTTTAGACAAGCGTTTTGGGCGGGCGCCGACTTTTTTGATTTATGATTTGGAGCAGGAGACCTTTACTCTGATCGATAATCAGCAGAATCTTAATGCCGCCCAAGGGGCTGGTATTCAGGCTGCTGAAAATGTCGCCCGGCAGGAAGTCGACGTTTTGCTGACCGGGCACTGCGGACCCAAGGCTTTTCGGGTACTGAAAGCTGCCGGGATCAAAGTCTATAACACCGCAGCGGCGACTGTCCGTGAGGCTCTTGATCAGTTTCGGCAAGGCAAGCTCAAAGAGGCTGACGACGCTGATGTGGAAGGACATTGGAGTTGAATTCATGCCAGTGTTGAATACTGATGAGCTCTTCCAAAGAATGGTGACTTCTTTGGATTGTCTGCCTTGCTTAATTCGGCAGACAGTCAGTATCATTAAAAAGACGACAGAAGATCCGAAGCAACAGACTCTTCTGATGAAAAGTATCCTGCAGCAGGCAGGTACCTTGGATTTAGACCAACCACCGCCTAAAGTTGCACAGTTGATTCATCAGCTGATTCAACAAAAGACCGGGGTGATGGATTTGTATCAGGACGAAAAACGCAGTCAGAATGCGATGGCACTGGCTTGGCTGCCGGAAATGAGCAGACGCATCCAGGCTGCTAAAGACCCGTTTCAGCTGGCTCTGCGGCTGGCGATTGCGGGCAATGTGATCGATTGCGGCGTCACAGACGAAATTTCCGAAGAAGAAGTCGCTGCCGCTTTGGAAAACGCTTTGCTGGAGCCAATTCATGGGGATTTAGAGGCCTTTCGAAGGGCTCTTCAGTCGGCTCGACGGGTGCTTTATCTCGCCGATAATGCTGGTGAAATTGTGTTTGACCGGCTGTTGATCGAGCAAATTGGCTGCAAAAAGGTCACTTTGGTGGTGCGTGGGGAAGAGATTCTCAATGATGTGACGCGTTGTGATGTGCAGGCGGTCGGTCTGGATCAGATCGTTGAAGTGATCGATAATGGTTCTGGGATACCCGGTACTTTGTTGGAAGATTGCAGTGCGGCATTTCGTAAGCGCTTTGCAGAAGCGGAACTGATTATTAGCAAAGGACAGGGGAATTATGAGACGCTTAGCGGCGTGCCCGCGAATATTTTTTTCCTGTTCAAGGCGAAATGTTCTGTGATTGCAGGACGCGCCGGCGTACCGATGGGGACGCATGTTTTGTTGCATTCCAGTGTTGAGACTCCCGTTTGAACGAATGGAAGCGAATAAGATGGAGTGTTCCCCCGAGCCGGATGCAGGGGGGAATGCAATGGTCAAAACAGGCGTCCACACGGTGTGGGGATCGGCTGAACATCCGGAAACAATTAACCTTTCAGGAGTAAGAATTACACCATGTCAGAACAGAAATCAAGAGACTTTACCGGTAAGATGAATCACGAAAGTGATGCGGAATTTGCCGCCCGGCAGAAGTTACAGGATAAGTTGAACTGCATCAAGCATAAGATCATCGTCATGTCCGGCAAGGGCGGCGTTGGGAAAAGTACTGTGGCAGTCAATTTGGCCACGGCATTGTTGATGGCTGGTAAGAAGGTCGGCTTGCTCGATGTGGACATCCATGGACCAAGCATTCCAACAATGCTGGGCTTGGAAAATGAAACACTCGGCGGTACCCAGGAAGAATTACTGCCGGTCGATCTGGGCGGACTGAAAGTCATGTCCTTGGGCTTCCTGCTCAGCAGCCCGGATCAAGCCGTGATCTGGCGCGGACCAATGAAAATCGGCGTCATTAAACAATTTTTGGAAAATGTCAATTGGGGTGAATTGGATTACTTGATTATCGACTGCCCTCCTGGAACTGGTGATGAACCCTTGTCGGTTTGTCAATTCATCGGCAATCTGGATGGTGCTGTGATTGTAACAACTCCGCAGCGGGTGGCGACGGTTGATGTTCGAAAATCGATCAATTTTTGCCATCAGATCAGCTTGAAAGTTCTTGGTATCATCGAAAACATGAGCGGTTTTGTCTGTCCCAAATGCGGTGAAGTCACCCAGATTCTTCCGGCTGGTGGTGGACGTAGCATGTCGGATGATATGGGAGTTCCTTTCTTGGGAGCCATTCCATTGGATCCCCAGGTTGCTCAGTCCGGTGATAGCGGACGGGCTTTTTTGCGTTATTACGCATCTTCTCCAACCGCCGTCATTATGCAGGAACTGATCAAACCCCTGCTGAACCTTGAAAGCTGATACGGAACGGGGCTATGTGGGTTTTCCACACGCTCAACAATTTATCCGGTGCTTGGGGTTATTTTGTCATGCGTCTCAGAACGGGCGCGAGCTATGGAGCGCCGGCGTCCTCGCCGGCATCCCGTATCGTGGTTCGTTTTCGTCTCGACAAACAGAGGTGTCAAAAGATCGTAGCTCCGGGCAACGCCCGGGGTAGGAGAATGCACGATTGTTCTTGTGTCCTGTAGGGGCACTTCAAAACAGCAGTTCTGAAGACTTTGTGCTTCATAACATCATAAAGAGGAAAAAAACATGAACGTTAAAATTGCGATTCCGATGGCCGCTGGCAAATTATGCATGCATTTTGGGCATTGCGAGCAATTTGCCGTATTGGATGTCGATAAGGACAGCAAGAACATTCTCCAGCGCACCGATTTGGTGCCGCCGCCGCATGAACCCGGCTTGTTGCCGGCTTGGTTACATGAAAAAGGTGTTACTCTGGTAATTGCTGGAGGAATGGGGCAACGCGCTCAGCAGATTTTTATAGGGCAAGGGATTGCGGTTCTGGTTGGTGCTCCTGCAGAAAGCCCGGAAGCTCTGGTTGCAGCTTATCTGGATGGGACGTTGGAAAGCGGCGATAATGTGTGTGACCACTGAACAAGCGAAGTGCTTCTGTTCTTCGGCTTCTCACAAAGGTTGTCTGCTTTGCGGCAGCTCGAATCCCTGTTCCCTGCAGCTTTCTTTTCAGGATACGGCAGAGGGCGGTGTGTGTGCGGAGTTCCAGAGTAACTGTATCATGCAGGGGTATCCAGATATATTGCATGGCGGAGTAGCTGCTGCCTTGCTTGATTCTGCAATGACAAATTGTCTTTTTCATCATGGTATTCAAGCCCTGACTGGGGATCTGCATGTTCGCTATCTGCATCCGATCCCCTGTCCGGCGCAGCTGGAAATCAGAGCCTGGATCGTCGCAGACTATTCACCACTCTACAAATTGCGCAGCGAAATTTCCCTAGATCAGCAGATACTGGCTAAGGCCGAAGGAAAATTTGTTCGTTGCAAAGGAGCTTAGGTATGTCCAAGCAATTACGACTCGTGTTGCTCAATGATAACCAGGGTAAACCCGGTTTTGTTACTGAACACGGTTTTGCCTTATGGATTGAAATGGATCATCAGCGTATTCTTTTTGACAGTGGAAATGATGGTTCCGTGCTTGTTGCGAATGCGGCGGCTGCCGGGGTAGACTTGTCAAGTGTCGACAGCCTGGTTCTTTCCCATGGACATTATGATCATACTGGCGGGATCCCGCAGGTGCTGGACTTTGCGCCGCAATTTTCACTTTATTGCCATCCCAGTATCCAGCAGAAGCGCTATTCGATTCGGGATTCACTGGCAAAAGATGTTTCCTTCCCGCAAGCATCCAGTCTTGCTCTTGAACGCCTGCCAAACGAAAATATGCATTGGGTCACTGAACCCCAACAACTCAGCGAAAATATTTTACTCAGCGGCTCCATTCCCCGACGAACTGATTTTGAAGATACCGGTGGTCCTTTTTATCTGGATAAAAACGCGATCGATGCAGATTTGATAGTCGATGAGTTGGTACTTCTCTGTAAGGTCACTGGCGGTATTGTTGTTTGTACAGGCTGTTCCCATTCCGGTATCATCAACATTCTGCATTGGGTGCAGGAACGTTTTCCAGATCAGACCATCAAAGCGGTGATCGGCGGATTCCACCTCTGCAACGCCTCGAAGGAACGGATGCAGAAAACAATCGCCGCTCTGCAGAATATGCAGATTGAACAATTAATCCCTTGCCATTGTACCGGCGAAGCCGCGATGGACACTTTAATCCAGGAACTCCCGGGAAAAGTCTGTCGCGGCGCCGCCGGCAGAACGTGGGAATTCTGAAAGCAGGCCGCTGTCCTTTTATGGGTTTTTAGCTTGGACAATCAAAAGAACAGAATGTAGACGGAGGTAATGTCAGCGATGAAAGAAGTCAGTATTCGTTCCAGAAATTTGAGCTGGGCCGCCATAGCGGCCAGTGTGGTTTTGTTACTGGTCGGCATTTACATTATGAAAACGGCCAATTCCTCTGCCATGGTACCGGGTTTGATGGCAGCGGCGACCGCCCTGCTGTTAGCTCTGCTGGCTTGGGGTAAAATTCATTTTGCTCTGAACCAGGCCAGCGAAGAAAAAGCGGCAAGGGAATATCAAAAACAAAATTATGCGACAGAATTATTCGCCGATGCCGATGAAGCCGTCCAAATGGCAGCCCGGGCAAATTTCCAGTTCAGTAAATATTTTGTTCCTTTTTTTACTATCGCTTTGGGACTGGCAATGTTCGGTACCGCACTTTCCACTTGGTTCCGCTGGAAGGGGATGGAAGCCTTTGCGGTGGCTCCGCAACCCCTGCCCATGGCAATTCTTGCGGTTTGCTGCTGCATCGGCACCCTGATTGCTGGCAGCTTTTTTGTCGGAGTCAGCCGGCATGCAAATTGCCGCTGGTTGCGGCCAAGCGGAGCGTGGATGTTTCTGAGCGGTTTTTTGTATCTGCTGGCCGGAATTGCTCTGTTTGTAGAATATTTTCAGAAAGCCGTGTTGGTGATTGACATATCGTTGGCCAGAGTGAGTTTGATTATAATCCTGGTTCTGGCAGTGGAACTACTGTTAAGTTTTATTGTGGAATTTTACCGCCCGCGTATGCCGGGTGAAGAAGAACGCCCGCTGCCGGAAAGCCGATTGCTGGCATTGTTTACAGAACCCGGAGGGGTTGCCCGTAATGTGGCCGCGTCGCTGGATTATCAATTCGGCTTTCAAGTCTCTGAAGCCTGGTTCTATCACTTCTTAGAACGTACATTGGTGCCCCTATTTGTCGTTATGTTGTTGGCATTTTGGCTGCAGACCTGCGTGATGGTCATAGAAATCGAATACAACGGAATTCGGGAAATCTTTGGCAAAGTGGTTAGTGAAAAGCCATTGACTCCAGGACTCTATTTTAAATTTCCCTATCCCTTTGAACGCATTTATACCTTCCCGGTTGAACATGTTCAGGAAATTACTGTAGGGGGACACCATAAATTTGTTAGCGATCATGGTTCGGGTGGCAGCGATGAAAACTACAATGAGCAGGTGATTTTGTGGGATATCAAAAAACAGCATGGGGATGAATCCAATTTTATCGTTGCAGATGAACCAGAAATGAATCGTGATAGTGAGCGAGCAGGCCGCAGCGAGCAACAGTTGAGCATGGGCGTGATCACTGCCCATATTCCCCTCTATTTCAAAGTCCGGAACCTCTATGATTACGCATATCAGCATCAGGACGCCGTAAAAACCCTTAAAAATATCGCGACTCGGGAATTGATCCGCTATCTTGCCGGAGCCAACTTCGCGAAAATCCTTGGCGAAAACCGGCATCAGGCTGGCGCGATTCTGAATCAGCACATTCAGGAATCCTGTGATGCGGCTCGATTGGGCATTGAAGTCGTCTTTGTTGGCTTGGCTGGCTTGCATCCACCTGCCGGTGTTGGCGCCTCGTTCGATCATGTTGTCGCTTCCCGGGAAATGCAATTTGCCGAAATCCTTCAAGCTGGAACTTATGCTTCCACTCTGGAACCCGCGACTGAAAGCATGGCGATTACTCTGAGGGATTCTGCAGAATCGTATAAACTCGAACGCAACCGGGTTGCTGCCGCTGAGGGGGAGCGTTTTCTCAGCCAGTTGAAAGGGTATGAAGCGGCGCCGGAACTCTATGTTCTGAGCACCTATCTGGATGTCTTGCTCAATGAAGGACGAGATGCTCGTAAATACATTCTTGCAACTGGCATGGATCATGAAGTCCTGATTCTGAATCTGGAAAAGAAACTCCAATCCAGTCTGCTGGATTTGAATCTGAATAACCTCTCGCAGTAAAAGCTAGTCTTCCCGTGGGAAAGCAGAAGATCGTTTTTTTAAATTAAAACAAATATGGAAATGGAGAAACAAATGCTCAGCGGAAAAAACAGCAACAAGGAATTCACTCACTGGCCGGTGCTCAGTCTTGCGCTGATCGTGTTGGCGACTTTTATTGTCATCTCAATGACATTTCAGGTCAAGGAAACTGAGTATGCCGTACTTAAGTTTTTTGGTAAGCCCAAAGTCGATTCAACTGGCAAGGTGAGAGAATATTCCCCGGGCTTGCATTTCCGCTGGCCTTTTATTGATCAGGTCTGGCGGCATGATAAACGTTTGCAATGTTATGAATTGCACAAAGGAAAATATGAACAGCTTACCACCAAAGATGAATATCAAATCGTTTTGTCGACGTATGTGCTCTGGCGAGTTGGGGATCCCGGACTTTTCCTGCGCCGCATGAAATCAACCGCCGAAGCGGAAGCAAACCTGGAAGCCGTAATCCGCAACAGCCGAGCCGAAGTCATCCCGCAACATAATTTTGCGGATCTGGTCAATACTAAAACCAGTGGCGCAAAAATGAAAGAGATTGAAGATGCCATGTTAAAGCGAATTCAAATCACCGCTACGGAGGAATATGGCATCGAAGTCGCAAAAGTCGGTATCCGAAAACTCGGTTTTCCGGAAGCGGTTTCGAGCAAAGTGTTTGACCGGATGAAAGCGGAACGAGCCAGCAAATCGGAAAAATATCTCGCCGAAGGCAAGAGTGAAGCCCAGCGCATCCGTTCCGAAGCCGATCGCAAATCCAATGACATTTTAGCGGAAGCCGAAGCGGACGCGAAACGGATTCGTGGGCAGGGTGATGAAGCCGCCGCGCGTCATTATGCCGTCTTCCGGAAAAATCCCGAGTTGGCCAAGTTTTTGCGCAGTTTAGAGGCCTTAAAGATCAGTTTAAGTGAGAATGATACGCTGATTCTCGATACGGAGACTCCGCCTTTTACCTTGTTCAAGGCGAATGCCACGGAGTTGGCGTTGCCGGTACAGAGCCATTAAACGATCAAGGGAGGCAGGATAGATGTCTGAAGATGAAAAAATGAGCCCTGTGCAAGTAGGGGAAGCCAGTCAGCAGGATGGTGGCATGCAGGAACTCGTCCGGATGCTGCGGATTCTTTTTTTTGGTTTACGCGTTCTGATCATTGTGGTTTTTCTGTATTTATTATTCAGCGGCATGTTTCGTGTTGATGAACAGAATGAAGCCATGCTTTTCCGTTTTGGCTCTTTGCAAAGCCGTGTTTTGGAACCTGGGCAGGGTGAGACTTCCATTCTGACCAGTGGCCGTTGGTATTGGGCTTGGCCTTATCCGGTCGATTGGGTCAAGGTGATTCCAGCCCAGAAATCGGTTGCGGTCACTACCGGAAGTCTTTTTCTACCTTGGGTTAATGCTGCACAGCCTCAGGAAAGCGAGCCGGACCGCGGCTTGCGTCCGGGGACCGATGGTTATGTTCTGAGTGGCGATACCAATATTATGCATACCAGCTGGGATGTCGTCTACCGCGTGACCGATGCTAGCCGCTACTATCTGAATTTTTATGACGATAGCGACAGTGTTGAGCAAGGCGGGAAAGCATCCGACCGGGGTGCGGATGCAATCATCCGCAGTTTGCTGGGCAATGCAGTAATCCGGGAAATGGCGACTTGGAGCGTCGAAGACCTGCTGGCAACGACTAGGACGCTTGACGATGGAACGATTGAAAATATCAAGGATAATGTACAGCTCTGTTTGAATAAACTCCTCGATGAAGTCGGAATCGGAGTTCAGGTGCAATCTGTCAATATGCTGGAACTGCAACCCCCGTCGGCGACTGCACAAGCTTTCCATGAGGTAAATTCGAGTTCTGAAAAAGGACGATCAGAAATCCTCACGGCACGCACTTATCGCGACAAAGTGATCCTGGAAGCCGAAGGGCAGAAATATCAGATCCTCAATGAAGCAAAGAGTTATCAGACTCGGGTGATCGAGACCGTCAAGGCCGACGCTTCCTATTTTGAAACCGTTCTTAGTGAATACAACCTCAATCCCGAAACGATGCTGACTGCTCTTTATACGGATGCCTTGCGCGAAGTACTTGGCAAAGTCCCCCAGAAGTATGTTGTGCATCGGAGCCCGACGGGGAATCAGGAATTGCGTTTGCAGTTAAGTCCAGTTCCGGAGAAAAAGGCAAATTCACAACAGCAGTGAGGTGTTTTCTTCCTGCTATTTTTTGGTTAATCTGAAGTGGCCTGGCGGCCAAATCCCTGAGGATCATTTTAATGACTGTTGAAAAAGAAAAAACGGATACTCCTTCCAATCGCCTGAAATCCAAGGCAACGCGTTCGGATCTGTTTCGTCTCGGCATGGCTCTGCTGGGAGGAATCCTGGTACTGAATTCCTACCTGTCCAAGTTGTTTTTTGAGCAAAGTATTGACAATCTCGCCCAAGACCTCAGTGCCTTTATCGGCGCCATGATCCTCTGCCTGCCAATTTTTTGGGAAGCGGTGAAAAATATCAGCCAGGGCAAAGTCCAGATGAATGAATTGGTCGCTCTGGCACTGGTCGCGGCTTTTGCTCAACAGGATTATCGGACGGCAGGAGCCGTTGCCTTTTTCATGCTGATCACGATCACGATTGAAAAGCGTACCGCCAAAGGCGCTGAGGCCGCTATCGAGGCCGTGGTACGCCTGACGCCCCGAACGGCTCGCCGGATTCGAAATGACAAGGAAGAAGAAATTGATGCCTTTAATGACCTGAAAGCAGAGGATGTTTGCCGAGTACGCCCCGGCGAAAATTTTCCGGCAGACGGGATCATTTTGACGGGTAATAGTTCGGTGAATCAAGCCAGTATCACCGGTGAATCCTTGCCTGTGGATAAAGCGCCAGGCGCTGAAATCTTTGCCGGGACGCAGAACCTGACCGGATTGATCGATTTCAAAGTCAGCCGGATCGGAGCGGATACGACCTTGGGCAAAGTGCGGAATTTGATTGCCGATGCCCAACAAAGCAAACTCCCCATCATGCGTTTGCTGGATCAATATATCGGATACTATACGCCAGTGATCCTGATGATTGCAGGTCTGGCTTGGTTTATCACCGAACGCATGGAACGGGTCATTGCCGTTTTGGTGATGGCGGTGCCGGCCGCACTGGTTATTGCCTATCCCTCGGCAGTGATCGCAGCAGTTTCCGCTGCAGCCCGGCTGGGAATCCTGATCAAAGAGGTTTCACATATTGAATTGGTATCGCGTATCAAAGCGGTGATCTTTGATAAAACCGGTACTTTAACCGAGGGGAAACTTGAAGTGGCGCGTTTGCAGCCCGTCGAAGGAGTGGAATTAGCGGATTTGCTTCAAATTGCCGTCAGCGTTGAACATCACAGTAATCACCCCGCAGCGGAAGCCATGCGAAAATTGGCTCTTGAGGCTGGGATCATTCCGCTTGCTGCCAGTGATTACCAGGAAGTGCCTGGCAAAGGGGTGCTGGCTGGGATTGACGAGGCGCCTTGTCAGGTAGGGCGGGAGACCTGGCTGCAGGAACTCGATATTTCAACCCTCGCTCTGCAGGAAACACTGACTGTCTCGGAAAATCAGGGGATGAGTATTATTTGCGTGGCACGCAATAAACAAGTCCTGGGCTGGATTGGCTTGCGGGATGCGATTCGTCCGGTCAGTGCCGAAGCGATTGCCCAATTGAAAGAACTCGGGGTTCTGCAATGCAGTATGGTTACCGGCGATAACCAGCGGGTGGCAGATGCGGTCGCAGCCCAGTTGGGCATTACGGAAGTTTATGCCGATTGCCTGCCAGAACAGAAAGAAGCCGTGGTACGCGCGAGTAAGAAAAATGGCGTTATTGTGGCCGTTGTCGGCGACGGTGTTAATGATGCGCCGGCGCTGGCAGCGGGCGATATCGGCATTGCGATGGGGGCTTTTGGCAGTGATGTGGCTATTCAGAGTGCTTCGGTGGCCTTAATGAATAATGATTTGCGCCGGATTCCTTTTTTCATTGGCCTAGCTCGCAAAACCAAAGTTTTGATGCATCAAAACTTGGCGATTGGTTTGGGATTTATCATTGTCGGGGTTTATTTTGCCATCTTAGGGGATATCACTCCGGTCGGAGCGGCTCTGCTGCATGGAATCAGTTCGCTGCTGGTGATTTTCAATAGCGCCCGCCTTGTGCGCGCGGGGGAACTCCTGTCCCAAGAATCCGGAGACACCGCCCAAGCGATCCCAAGGAACCGCCTGCAGAACCAAGAATAGTAGCTTGTTTATAAGTCCGGGTAAACTGTAAGGGGCAAAACAAAATGATGGATGTACTTCAGTCTTATTCCCGGCAAGAGTTGCTTGACTTGGTGGAATGTTTTGCTAAAAATATGCTGGCTCTGGATGGGGTCTGGTTTCAGAGTCTGGAACAGGAAGCCGGCATGAATACCGCGATGCAGCACGATGAAAAAGTCTGGGGAATTTTCGCTGCACTCGAAGGCAAACGCTTTAAAGCTTTTTTACAGTTGCCGGAATTTCCCGGCTTGGAGGGCTTGCAGAAGGCCTTGCCTCTGCATTTCAATTCACTGGTGAATCAGATTGAGCTGCGAATGGATGACAAGGGGGGACTGATTTTTCGTACAGTCAACTGTCGTGTACAGAGTGCGCGCAGTCGTAAAAATCTTCCCTGGCATCCTTGTCGTCCGGTTGGTTTAGCGGAATATAGTTCCTTTGCTCGAGCTATTGATGCTCGTATCCTTTGTGAGCCGCTGAGTTGCTATCCCGAAGTTACGGATCCGACTTGCGCCTGTTCTTGGCGCTTTCATATCCCAGAAACAGCTTCCCCGCAATAATATTCAAAGCTGATGGAAGCAATGTTCGAAGGTGTTCTTGGAGTGGCATTGGCTATACAGCGCCGGTATCCTTGCCTATTGGCGCTAACTTCAAATATATATAAAGTGTGAAACGGATCATTGAGGTGCCCCCAATACTCTTTTCTTAAGGAGCAGGTGATATGGGACGTATGGGTATGACAATAGGACAATGAGCCGGAAAAGTACAGAACAAGCATCCCATTGTTACATCGTCCTATCTATGCGTCCCATGCGTCCCATAAGTCCTATGCATCCCATGCGTCCTATGCACTTTTTAGAAAACACACCCCACCTAAAGAAAAGAGTATTAAGCTTAAGCTCGCTGGGGCTACGCAGCCTAAAAGATGAACTACGAACGTGCACGTATCCAATACGTTACACAAGTTTCTTCCAAAATACAAGAACTTTATGGTGCCAATAAATACTCGGCAAGGGCACGATATAGAGTCGTGACGGCCAGGATGGCACAATGGCGACCGGCGGCAGGTTCACATTCCCCGGAGCGGATGATCTCTCCCGCGCTGA
>JBAXYW010000051.1:0-14788 GCA_041670605.1 Lentisphaeria bacterium | reverse complement strand
ATCAATGAAAATTTAGTTTTTTTTGCTGAACGATAATATAATGTAATGCCTCCCGTATGATTCGTCAGTTGGCTTGTTTACTCCCCCTGGCAGATTTGAAAGTGTTTTCGCTGCAGCAAAATGAATGAGTGGTTGTTCAGCAAACGGGGGATTGCTGGCATAAGATTGAATTTGTCCCAAAAAATTCCATGATTTATCCTGGAGAGAAACCGGCAAAACTCAAAAGGTCTCCCTCCACGATAAAAGAGTGAGAGCAGGGAACAATCATGGGATGATTTCGACAATTCTAACATCGCCAGCGGGGACATTGAGCTGCAAATTCCGCTCACCGGTGAACCATTCGCGGACAGCGGAGTATTTTATTTTTGGGGTCAGGGTTACGGTCTCGTCGTATTTGGGATTGGTAGCTTGCTGGGGTTCCTGCCAAGTATTGTTCAAGCCGGAACCGTAGTTGTTGTAGAGGGCGACCAGCCAGCCCTTCCGGTTGCGGTGTACCTGGAATTGGATATCCCCTTCGATCTGGATTGGCAGAGCCTGTCGGCAGAGTTCATGCATCAGGTCGGTGAAGATGTTGAGCATTTGGGATCTAGAATAGCGTTCTTTGAGGAAATCTGGCAGTGTCAGGATGACTTTACCTTGGCCGTGGGGGGTCACCAGCACCAGGGGATCCTGGTTCTGGTCGGCGGTGAAGACGGCGACTTCGGCTTGGGACAGGGGCTTGGCGAGGTTGTAGCGGAAATCCAGGCGTTCGTGAAGGGTTTTACCAGTCAGACGGCTGAAGCTGCTTCGGGCCTGTCGGCGTTCGGCGGCGACTGTGGCTCCGAAGAATCCCTCCGGGAAGAGATTTTGAACCGTTTCGACCTGCTTCCAGTTGGCGATAAGGGTACCGCCCCGGTAGGCGTAATCGGCCAGTTTTCGGGCCAGTTTTTGGTCGATGGGGATATCCCCGCAGAGGAAGAGAATGGGGTATCCTTCCAGAGTTTGGGCAGTGGCATCGTGGGTGATGACATCGAAGGAGTCGCCGAATTTGGAGGTTCTGAAACCGCGGTTGTAGTGGGTTTTTTCGGAAGTGGGATAGAGGGTGTTTTCGACGGCAGACATCATCTGGTCGCCTTCGGTTTCAGGAAACAATCCCCAGGGGGTGGTATGGTAGTTGGTAAAATGGCCATGATAGAGGTTCCATAGCATGGCGATGGGGGTGAACGCGCAGCCGCGATCCTCGCGGCAGACGATATTGTCATAGAAGTCAGCCATCATCTGCCCCATGACGGACAGGTGCCACTTGTCTTCCCTCAGGTTGACGGCTAGGGGGTCTTCCTGCTCGATGGTTTTATAGTCATAGTGGGCATACATGATATTATGACCGCATTCATCAAAGAAGATGTTGGCTCCAGTCATGTAAGAGTAGATGAAGCAACGTCGCCAATCGGCATGTGGGATCCCATATTGGGGGCCATTGACGGAGAATATGGTGCCACCGGATTTTTCAGAACTGCTGTGGCGTCGGGTCTGGGGGCGCTTGGCCAAGCGGTAATCGTTGAAGGTGTAATGGCGACTACTGCCTTCCCAGCCTGGGAAGATGATTTTGTCGTCATGGGTGGTCAGATAGGTACGGAACGGTTGTTGGTATTGCCGCGCCGCGCCGCGGGTTACGGCGTAGCTGAAGGGCATATTCAGGGTCTTGGGGCCACATTCCATGCCGCCCATGCAGAAGCCGAAGCTAAGGAATGGGTGGTCGGTGAAGGTGGCCGAGACGGGACCCCGCCATGGAGCGAGTTCAGGATAAAAGACGGCCCAATCGCGGATAAAGGTTTGGGCGGGATTGAAAGCGACTTGTCGCAAGGCCTCGTAGGCCTCTTTTTTGTTTTTGGGCTGAAGTCCGGCCAACTTCATAATCATGGGAAAACCGCCATTGGGTCCGACGGATTCGTTTTCGTCGAGACAAAGCAGTCTGTGCCCGTATTTTTGGATGAATTCAGCGCGGGTTTCAGGGAGTTCCTGGATTTCCTTTTCGAAGGTGTGGTAACGGCCATCGGTCTTGAACATGAAAGGCGAGTCCGTTTTTTTGAGGATATACCCAGCGAAGGATTTTTCGGAGGCATCCAAGAGTTTCTTGATGGGTTGCCGCTTGTCGCGGAATCCCTGGTTAAGATCCCAGGTATGGATTTGGTAGGCCGCATCGCGGAAGAGAGGCAGGGTGTTTTCCAGTCCGGGGACTCCGGGAACGAAAAAACCTAATTCCGGGCTGTATCTTGGGATAAACATGAAGTAGAAGTCTTTGCCGGTCTCAAATTTGGCGGGAAACCAGTTTTGGGATGTTGAGAATTTCTTGGCATTTTCGCCGAGGATTTCGGGTTTGGGGAGAGAGGCAAACTGGCTGGTGAACTTTTCGGCCTCGGCCTGAGCTGATTTTGCCGCGATTTCGGCATTGGCACGATCGCGTTGGATTTCCTGAGGGGTACCAAGGAAAAATTTCTGGTGGAAGACCGGTGTGACGAAGTTGAGTTCGCGGATGGGGAACAGGGAGCTGTTTTCCGTGGCGCCGGCGCGGATGATATTGCCAGTGAAGAGGCGGAAACCGGGGATGGCAGCCAGGGGGATGCGCATTTCGAGGCATTGGTCGCCCCAGTGGCAATCCCAGCCCATGGCGGGGAACTTTCGTTTGTCGAGAGAAGCGACGAAGAGGCTGATGTCTTGCTCCTGTCCAAGTCGCACTTCGAAACGTGGGGAGGAGAAGATTTCCCTGTCAGGGGTATCAGCGACGATTTTTTCATCAAAGGTCAAGGCGGTGTAGAGGAATTCGTCGTCATAGAGCATGAAGAGGCCGGTTTGGCATGAGGGTTTGGCGAGCTTTACGATGGTTGAGAAAGGGGCGTTGATGCGGCTCCATTCACCGAGGGCGAGTTTGCCGTCGAGTATTGGCGGTTGAGAGGTCCGAGGCACGGTGATGTCAGCGGGGGCGAGAAGTGTCCCCAGTAGAAGGATGAGAGGGAGAAGTTTTTTCATAATTTTCACCAGTTGCCGATTTGCAGTTTTTTGAGGGTGATGGTGCCTTGCCCGATGGTGGCATCCGGCGAGTCGTCAATACCGATGGTGAGACTGCGCAGGGGCAGATCCAGATGCTGGTTCCTATCCCCGCCCCAGATGGAATCCAGAATATCATAGGGTTTTTCCGGGGGAAGTGTGAGGGTGAAGGTCAGAGATTTTTGGGTAAAATCGAGGATCAGGGGTTTGGTGACATAGTGCGATTCGCCAGAGGAGTCAGTCAGGACAAAAAACATCCGGTGCCCGGCGCCGTCAGCGGTTATCTCTAGGGAGATTTTGGCGCAGGAAGGGATTTCCTTGACGATGTCAAACATAACTGCGTCATGTCCGGGAGTGCTGAAGGCATAGTGGATAACGAATTCGTCGTTGATATTGGTGATGGAGGATCCTTGAGGCAGGGGCGAGAGCTTTTCCTTGACATGAGCGCGGATATTGGCAGGTATTTCGGCGGACAGGTCGATTTTTATTTTCGGGTGGATGACAGGTTTGATTTCAGGGAGTTTGGTTTTGCTTTGCTGCTTGGGCAGTTCACCAGGGCCGATTTCTTTCAGCGAAGCCCACTCCAGGGTGATTGCACCAGGGCCGGTGAGAATAATCGGTCGGAAGAGAAGTTCGCCGGAGGCGTTTGCGGGAATTGTGAAAGTCGTGGTATGGACATCCCACTCGAAATCACCGATGAGGGTGCGAAAGCTTGAACCCGTTTTGGTGACCGGTGAATACCAGGATAAAAGAGTGACTGAAGAGGCTGGACTGGCCTCGAGCGTCCCCCTGAGACGGCAGGAATATTCATACTTGTAACCCGGCTTGAGGGAGAGGCTTTGGGCGATTCCCTGGTTGAGGCCTGGCGAGTCGCATTTGAGCAAAAGCCCCTCCAGGGTACTGATGGCCGTCATTCCCTTTTTACTGCCCCAGTTGCTCCACCCCTCCGCATTGTTCAGAAAGCGTGGATTGATCAACAATTCCACAGCTTGGACTCCTAGACTAAAGAAATAACTAAGAATGACCAACAAAATTCTGCTTTTCATCTTTTCTCCATAATGGTGTGTTGGTTACTCGAAAATCTTAAAAATCAATGTAACTATTCAGACACCCCAGCGATTTTTCCGGAAAGGCCGCACGAAGAAACATAGGATTGCGCAAAGTCTCCGCAGAAATGGCAGGAGCCTTTTTATTTCATACTGTCACGAAATGAGCAAATGGGTTTTACATATACTACCATTTTTACTTTTCATCAAAATCGTGTTTTCCCAGCGGAGCGCCAAATTTAATCAGCCGTTTGCGGACATCGCATCCGTTCATTTTCTGGATATCGCATTTTTGTTCAAGAGAGAGCGCGGCAGCTATGCCAGCGGCTTGACCAATGCTCACGACCGTTGGCATTATGCGCGAACTTGAGTGTAATGCCTGGTCGGCTGAGATGCACCGTGCCGCTATCAGTAGATTTTTCATTTTGCGTGGCACAATACACCCATAGGGTATTTCGTAGAATTGTCCTGGCTTGAGTTTCACGATTTCCGTACCACTGCCCGTTGTACTGTGAATATCAATTTGGTATGAGGAACGCGCAATCGCATCGGGGAATTTGGCGGCATTAACAAAATCATCTCGCGTTAAATAGGCCAGGCCTAGAATGCGTCGCGATTCCCGGATGCCAATACGCGCTCCCATTGAATGTATCCGGCATTGTTCAAACCCGGGGACATCTGTGCGCAGCCAGGCGATAAGTTCGCGCATTTGGCGGCGTCCCTCGCATTCAGCTTCGGACAATTCAACACCGTTAATTGCAGATTTTCCCAGTACTCGTGTCGTATTGAAATGAATGACGTCGTCGTCATAATAGGACATATACAGGACATTGTGCCGTGGGCAATGGAGTTTCCCCGCTGCCTTGGCTTGCTCAAACAAGGTCGTACGGAAATTTCCAGGGATGCGTGTTTTATCGACGTGCGAGAGCTTAAAGCACAGTGTCATTGGTTGACAAAGGCCGTGTTCAGCATCGCCAAACTCGAACTCGCACCCCGCCAAGGCTGCCAGATCGCCATCACCAGTCGAATCGCAAAAAACCTTTGCCCGAATGGCGCAGAATCCTGATTTGGAATGAAACACGGCGTATTTGACGCGATTTTTATCCTTTTTCACATCAATCAGCGTGTGATGAAACAGCAAATTTACGCCGTTATCGACGCAGATGTCCTCCATTGCCAAAGCGGCGAGGTCTTTGGAAATTATACGCGAAGGCAAATCAGCCAGATCCCTTTTGCAGGCAGCATTACGCACATCGCTGGGCAGATAGCTCCACATCCTCTCGATCCACTCGGGATAAAGCGGTCCATCTAGGGGAGCTGCTTTAAGAAAATTGTTTTGCGCATCCCGCCAGACCTTGTGCGAGGGCATAAAAGGCTGAATTTCAAATAATGCTGCCGCCCCGCCCAGCGTTCCAGAAGCTTCAACCAGCAGCGTTTTAACTCCTTGGCGTGCGGCCGCAACAGCCGCCCCAAACCCGCCAGGGCCGCCGCCAACAACCAGAAAATCCGTGCTGGCGACAACTGGAATCCTTTCTTGAAAATCATATTGGACAGTTTTCATGGCTTTACAATGCAGTTGGTGTTTCCGGGTATTCGAATTCGACTTTTAGAACTTTTACGCCAAACAGCTCCACGTCGCTCCAATCAACATTCTTCAAGTAAATGCCATTTCCACCTGGCATTGAGAATTCCAGCACCTTGCCGGTGCGCAGATCGCTGACGCACACAGGCACATACCCGTTGGTAAAGAACGCGGCATAGGAATATCCGGAATCCGGGGATTGCAGAAAATAGCCGCTCCTATCAGGGGCTGGCGCTTCGGTGACCAGTATATAGCAGTCGGAAGGCGTTTCCAGTGATTGGGTAACTGAGCAGTATCCGCCACCGTGGAAACTGCCAGGGCGAATGGGTGATTTGATGCCGCCGGTCGTATTATACATGGCCTCGCTCCCCCATTTTAAGAACTCGGCGACCGCATCCAGCATAGGCCAGTACTTTTTTTCCACCGTGCCATCAATCAGTACAGGAAGTCCCAATGTGCAATTCCACTGTCCACGCTGACCCAAAGAAGAAACCAACTGTTTTACCAGGAAGAATTTGTCATCAAGATAAGGTTTTTCCTTGTTGCTGATGCCGGCTGTAAAACGGCCGCGATTCTCCCAGTACCACCAGCTTGCGCAATTCGGAATATCCTCATTGAAATCATCCGGCGGAACATTGATGCTGAATTTGTTGATTTTTCGAAGTCCGGAAGGCCGGTCGTATGCAGGGGACGGCACGTCCCCCAGAAACTCTGTGACCGCGAAATCGACATCGGCAACTTGACCGAATGTGCAACTGTTGACATTAATGATGGCAGCAGGGAAAAAATGACGTATATATGCGGGGAAATCCAAAAACGCATCCGTAAACCCGCCATCCAACCAAAATCCGCTGATTTTGTCGCCATATCTCTCCGATAATTCCTGGATGAGTTTTTCGTAGAGCGCGCGGGCGGTGATGCCAGGTGCGATATAGGGGCCGCCTTTTATCTCCGTCGTGGGCACTGCCAGAGGAAAATACACCAGAACACGAATGTTATGCTGCGCACACACATTCAGCACGGCTCCCAAATAATCCTTGGTTGTCCTCAATTGAAACTCTGTCAAAGCGGTAGGATATATGACAGCGTATCCATCGTTGCCGTGCAACAGAGTTAAATTGATGTATTTTGCACCGATTTTCTCAGCCAATGTGGCGATATTGTTGGCAAACACTTCAGGGGGGGGCGCAGCAGCTTCGAACGAGGCGACATCGGGGTAAGTCAGGGGGGTGAAATTGGGGCCGCCAGTAATCATACCGCCGCCCGTAAACAATCCCCAATGTACAAACAGCCCCAGGCGTGCGGGTGCGTACCATTTCATCACACGCTCTTTTCTGGCGAGAAAATCCTGATTCATTTCCATCCGTCTGCTCCCTTTCACAGTTCTAGTTTTTGACCTCTCTGGCGCATTTCCTTAAAAATCGCCAGCGAGGTATTGTCTGCTTTTACTACCCGGATTTTTTCTGCGATATCTTCCGCCGTTGCTTCGCAGATAAGCTTGCCATATTCTGCGGTCGCATTTTTTCCATAGCCGCCATAGTGATGGGGATGACGTGAGAACCACCAATGAGGCGTGCCGATTTCCGCTTTCATCAGAGGTTTTGCACGGTCTTCGGTTTCAGCAAATTCCGAGGGAAGAACATCGTTCATTTTCACACATTCCGGGAAGAGATATAGTGAAACAGCCGTTTCATAGCCGCCTGCGTGACCATTGGTCGAATTGGTTTCATCTGCCAGTTTCTTTCGCGCTGCCAGAGTTCGAGATCCAAAATGGGGCGGGATGGAATAGACCATGTAATCATGGTCTTTTTCACAAAAACGCATCATAAAATAGTCAATCAGGCGCGGATTGCCGCCGTGGGAATTTACCAAGATAATTTTCTTGAAGCCATTGCGGGCGATTTCGTCGCAAGTAGCGGCAAGAAAATCCAGTGCGAGATCCAATGGGTAGACAATCGTCCCTGGCGCAAAATAGCAATCGCTCAACGCGCCGACGTAGTATGCGGGGAAAACCATCGCTTCTTCAAGCTTTGCGGCCATATCCGCAAAGAAAAAGCCTTTCATGTAATCTATGCCCAACGGCAAATGACTTCCGTGCCGTTCGATGCAGCCCATAGGCAAAAGGCATACACCACCGCATTTTTCCGGGGCATCCATCATGTCTTTCGCAGTCAATTCATTCCAAATCATGGTTGCAATTCCAATGGTTTTTGCAGTTTCAAAATCAATTCAGCCGCCTCATCGCGAACTTTGTCAGCGGTTGTCGGGTCGTGTGAGAAATCAATGCAGACGCGCGTGGCAGCCGTCTTCAAAAAGGCCTGTGCTTCAGGGGAGTCCTTTCCGACCTCCCGCAATTTTGCCAGGTATTTCACGTCCATCATTCCCTGGCGCAAAGCCATGAAGCGCATCGATGGCACGCACGCGTCATATCTATAGTATAGAAGGCCTCCGCCGGGGTTGCCTTTCCAGGCTGTTCCTTCGGTGCCATCGTAGCCTGCATAGAAATTGTCATTGTCTGCGCCCATGCGTTCGCCAATCCAGGCTGCCCGGCGGAACTCCCGGTCCAGCGAGGCTCTCACTTGAGTGGGTGCGCTGTAATGACTGAACGTCTTGCCCTGTGTTTTCGCCCATTCAATGTAGGCTAAATGGTCCGCGCGTGTCAGATAGCGATTATGGGAAAGGATCCAATGGTCCACATAAGGATGCAAAAGCCTGATCTCCTCGGCCGTCCAGACATAGCCACCGAGTGTAAGAGTGATGATAAATTCCGGGGCTGCTTCCTGGGCGGCTTTCATCACCTCCAGTGTTTCCTGGACATTTTTGGCTTCATCGAAAATTTCCATGTAGCAATTTTCGGGTTTTACGCCAAAGGTTTTAACGTATGCGCGAACTGCTTTCAGCCATTTTCCCCAAAGGTTTTTTTTGTCATTTCCATAAGTCCTTGTAAATACCGAATAGCACCCATAGCCTACGAAGAACTTTTCATGACCTTTAGCCAAAGCAGGAATTATGGCTTTTTCGGCCTTCCCTGCAGACTTGCCCTTGGGCTGCAAAATAAATTCGCCGGTTTTCTCATCGTAAGGGAATTGGAAAGACCATGGTGTCAAGGTAAAAATTCGCATTCCTGCCTCGTACAGATAGGGATAAGCGGAATCTTTGTATTCCACAAAATAATCTGCGGGACGCGCGGGTTCCTTTGACAGAACGATATTTCTGACATTCAGGGTCAGAGGGATGTCTTTCATATCGCTGTCATATTTGTAATTGCCAAAGCCTTTGCCGTCCTGTGTGAAAATGCCCTTTCCATTCAAAGGTATCAAACGGAGCCAGCCATCAATCTTTCCTGGAGGCATATCGAATGTATTAAAGTCCAGCCACAACAATGCGGTTTCCTTGGGTGGAATCATAATGGAGGAGGCTTCATCCAGCTTCGGAAGGGGATCGTAAATTGGATTATTACCCGTTGTATCGTCGCGAATGCGCAACGCTTTGCGGATTGTCACGCCTGGGAATGGCAAACCATCATCCCAATCGCGCTTGTAGCGGCTATTCGGATTCCTGATTTCGACGACAACACGGTATTCGGTTGTTATGTCGGTCATGTTCGCTACAGCAACTGCCAATGGCTTAATCTCGTTGACAGCCGCTGCAACCTCCAGTTTGTCAGGAGCGGACAAGAGCTCGTCCGGCATATACGGGACAGAAAAATCCGAGGTGATGCTCACGGGCGCGACCAGCAGTTTCTGCTGTTTAAGCCTATTCAATTTGTCTTGTGCCGTTATGGCTTCCTGCCTGGCCATCGAGGCCTCATATTCTTCGCGTGTCATCCTGTCTGGATAATTTCCAAGAATCAGGCGCCCGAAATGCGCGACATCGTTGAAGGCCAATGGCTGATAAGACCACGTGGTCAATTCCTTGCTGGCCCGGCGCTGGCGGCAGACATTGAAACCGATCCACTCGCCCGCTTTGGGATTGCTCCAGCCTAAAGACGCAAAGGGTATTACCACAGCGCCCGACCAGCCTTGAGCTGTTTTTGCAGCCTTGACTTCCCAATCATATTGGACTGTGCCAGGAGAACCATTTCCTGTATATGTGTTCCCGTTCGGGCCAAATACAAATTGTGAAAAAAGGCGATCGCCGCTTTTTGGAGCAAAGAAAATCTCAACGACATCGCCCGACCACAGGTCAAAGCGTTTTCCCTGTGTTGCGGTGATGATTTTCAGTGGTTCGTCGCATTCAATATGCATACGGATTGCTTTGTCATCCGACGATATTTTCACACGTGTTTCAGCCTGTGGCTTGTTTTTGCTTTTAAACCCTTGAAAATCACTGAATTCATAATTTGCAGTGCAGGCTGTTTTTATTGTTTTCAGTTCAGGGAGTCCGTTTTGCTGGTTGGAAAACAAAGGATTAGCGGCTTTTTCCTGGATGGAAACATTGTCAAACAGTAGATAACTTCCGACTTTGTTGCGCAACGGGTTGTATTTTGTGCTTTCCCAGATACTGATGCCCAATGCGGCAAATTCCGCATTGTCCCCGGTAGTAAACGTGCCTTTGAAGTTAACCCATTCAGAACGCACATTGACTTTGTTGATTGTGGTCTGTAGTGTGAGCGGGTTGACCGGATTGTTTTTTTTAGTCCAGATGTAACCGCGCAAAAAAACAACTGGAATGTCGCCTCTCAAATCAATTGAAAACTGATACGTTGTATTGGGCTTGCACGGGTACCCCCCAATTTCCCCGGGTTTGCTATAGTCGCCACCCCAAAAAACCTTGCACGAAACCGTGTCAAACGGTCCATGGTCAACTTGGGTTATTTCGACACGTCCGCACTGGTTCCACGTCAAATCCTCCATGTACTTGGAAACCTTGCAGTTGACACCATAGCACTCCGGCAGTAAATCGTCTGCTGCCTGTGCAAAATCGCCATGCTTCATGATCTCCTGCGCAAAAAAAGAAGCGCAAAGGCTGAAACACAGTGCATAAATCAAAGAGTTTTTTTTCATATTACTGTAACTCCTGTTAATATTGCGGGATATAACTCAGATAAATAATCAGCTTGTGAGGCACCAGGTTGGAATCACGATACCAGACTGACCGGTTGTTATGCCCTTCATACTCGAATATGCAGGAGTCCTTGAACTCATTTGCACCTATGCCCGCAGCATGACCATCGACAAAACAGACGTTCATGCGACCGCTATGAGCCATATAGTAATTGCTGCCTTGGTCTGTCAGATAGATAACACTTGCCTGAGTGGTAAAATCACTGCTGATGGTATCACCATCTATAAAAAAACGAGAGGGCTGTTTCATTTTGTGGGGAATCAAACAATTGGTCCCACCCCCGCCTGAAACCCATGAATAAAAATCGGCCTCCAAATTTCCTGCCTTGCCACCGCCAGTCCCGCGTACGCCATAGCCCCAGTACATCGCATGAAGATCATCCGGCGTATCGCGCGGACAGTACAGCAACGAGCGGTTCTTAAAGTAGTTGCCATCCAAATATCCCTGCCAGGGTTTGGATTCGCCATCGCGTATCAGCAAAATATAGGTATCATAGTCACCCAAATATATTTGACGATACATCATGAGTTGCTGCAGTTTGTTCAGGCAGGTGGTCGCACGAGCTTTTTCACGAGCTTTGCTTAATGCGGGTAACAACATCGACGCCAATATCGCGATGATCGCAATAACGACAAGAAGCTCAATCAGTGTGAAATGCTTTGTTTTCATGGTGTTGTGAATCGTTTTCATGATATTGCCCTTTATTGCTTGTTTTTGACGTTTGGCAGGGGGTAGGAGGCCTCGTTGCTGCTACCGCAAATACTTGACACTTTTACGTATCACAAGGGTGGCGGGAACAAACACGCAATGGTTTTCCCGCGAGGAATCGTGTACTAACTCCAGCAATAAGTCAAGTGCACGCGTGAAGACCAATGGCATATTACGGTCTACTGCCGTAAAATACGGCTCAGACAAGCCATTAACCAAATGATGCTTTTCCTGATTATCAAAACACAATACATCCGGACAGCCCGCGTTCAACGGCAACGCCGCCACAATTCCAGTGACATAATTGCCGGAAAGCACGATAACCAGATGATGCGTCCAATCTATCTTGTTGTGTTCAGTAAAGTATTTATAAGCAACAAGTTCTGCAGTCTCTTTGAGAGTGTCAAGCGTCAGATAGTCTACCTTGTCAAGCTGGGCTGCACAAAACTGGTCCTCAAATATCTGGCTGATTGCCAGGCCGTTGCTGTTGGCCGGGCTGATTACCAGCACGCGTTCGTATTGCTTTATATCACAGCGCGAAATAAATTCAGCTATCGTGTCCCGAAAATCCGTCATTACCTGGCTGCACGATATATTCGTACAAAGTGTATTGTAATTAAAGACTACGATACGCCCCGCAAACTTCTGCAGGATTGGTAACGTTTTTGCATCCAAACAGTTAAAGTTCAGAAGCAAGCCATCCAGATCTGACAGCTTTTCCTTTGCCATCCCTGATACCAATTCATTATAATCGAGCAAAATCGGCTCGCAACCAATCACGCGAAAATGCTCGAACAACACCTTCGATGCCTCATTTGCCAAATCTTGCGAAGGCTTGCCATTCACAACGGTCGATACTCCGCAGCAACCAATGCGGGGTTTCGCCTGAAAAGAATGAGCCAAGTAATAGCCCCGGTTGGCTTCCTTGAGCAAGATCCCTGTCTCAACCATCTCATCCAGCATCCGTATGGTTGTCACAGATGTAACACCCAACTCTGCAGATAATACCCTTATTGACGCAATGCGTTCCCCCGCACGAGCTTTGCGTACACGAAAGCCCTCCAACATCTTTTCTATGAGTTTCTCACGCTTGCTATGGTAGCGCATGGTCTATTCCTTAATCTTCTTAAAACAATTGAATTTTCAAGAAAAATATATTATTATTATTACCATTGTCAAATTAAATAACAGCTTATTTATGATATTTTTAAATAAATTTAATACATGTGTTATACTTTTGGTATTACATTTGTCTTTGAAGGCAGTTTAGTCAGAGCCCCGTCGTGTCCCAAAATCCATTTGCTTGTCTGGTTGCCATTTTTGAGAAAAGAAAAAACGATCAAGGATGTATGTAATTCATTGAAAACAAGATTGATACCTGTAGAGGTAGGTCAACCACTAAATTTGTCGATGCGCCTTTTTAACTAGAAAACCATATGCTCGAGGAATCGGGAATGGTTTCTGTTGCGTTATGGCCGGGTCGTAATCACTTCGGTTTTCTGCCTCAAACTCCATACTGGCCGGTGGCGTGGTCGGTTTGGGCAAGAAAGCTCCGCACAACGGCAAGGTATTCTTCCGTTTTTTCCAGATGATGCTCGTGGGAGGCATCGTCGAATACGTGAATTTCCGCGTCCGGAATCTGATAACAGAAATTTTGAACCGTCTCGGGCGTTGCCTCATCATGCCATCCGCAGGTAAATAGAACCGGCATAGCGATTTCTTTTAGTCGTGCCATGCAGTCATAGCCCTTCAGGGTGCCGGTGACGGTGAACTCACTTGGCCTCCACATATATTGATACAATGGTACATTGACCTTGGTAAAAGTACGGTTCAAACAATCCGGCCAACGCTTCAGACGGCAGACATGTTGCCGATAGTATTCCATCACAGCGTCCTGATAAGCTGGCGAGTCAAACGCTCCTGAGGCTTCGACTTGCAGAATCGTGTTTCGAAGCGAGGGGGAAAGTTTCGCGATATGCGCCTTCTGGTCGGCGGCCCAGAAAGAAGAATTCAGCATCGGCTCTGAAAGCACCAGACCGGCCACGCCCTCCTTCTGGTCGCTCAGCGCATATTCAACCGCGAGGACGGTTCCTCACGACTGCCCGAGGAGATAGAGTCTTTGCAAACCCAGCGCCTTGCGAAGCCGATGCAACTCCTCCCGATAACATCCTACGGTCCAGAACTCTCGCTTGTCCGTTTTTTCGGAATTGCAGCAATCCAGCTGATCGTAAAAAATCACCGGTCTTTCGTTCGCCAGTGCTTCCAGCGGTTCCAAGTAATCGTGGGTTGCCCCGGGACCGCCGTGTATTGCCAGGAGAGGAATTCCCGACCGGTCTTTCCCGATTGCCTTGTACCATATTTTCCCGCCGGCTGTCGAAACATAACCGGTCTGGACGCCATCCTGATTTCCCGTCTTTCCCATATCTCAGCCTCCTGAAAAATCATACCGTACAACAGCGAAAACACGTACGCATTTGCAACAACCTCGGTGCTTGCCGATGCGCCGTGCGATAGCGGGGATAATCGACAATCTGGCATGGGAATATTCCTGCGGTCAGATGAAAATTTTTGCTTCTTCCGTGCCCGCAAGGTCGTTATCCGTTTCAAAATGTGATTTCTGATGGGAACGCTTCACAGCGCATAATCTTCGGCCATACATCAATAAGAAGGTGAAATTATCCTTTGTTGCAATAGATTGAATATTAGGAAGTTGCTGTTCTCTGTTTGCAAAACGCTCGGCACCTTGTGGCAAGGGGTGCATTCCCATTTAATTGAATATTATTCATGCTGCCAGTTGTTGAAGCAAATCTCCATAAAACTCATTCCAGTTGCGTGATTTAAGCTGGCTTCTAAGATGAAGCATGGCCTCCGCATTTTCAAATCTCCAGAAGATCCCTGATCCTTAGATTCCGAGATTGACGACTCTACGGATAGCACTTTCTACAGCTGCGGAACCGATTGGCAAGTGTTGCTCTTCTAACATTTGATCGTTGAGCAAATCCTAATTTCTTTCCACAGCTATCCCACAGAATGATCGTTCCCTCCCAAACCCAGGCCTGGAACATCCGCTTTATTATCAATTTTTTGTGGAAATTTTAGCGAGGACCTTGAAAGCATGGGTTTTATAGCGCCAAAGGCGCGTACTATGACAGCCCCGGGCAACGCCCCATCCGCGCTAACTTAACCTAAAAAAAATGAAGTTTTGAGTACATTCATTACATAACAATAGTCGATTTGTATGGTTATCCCAAAAAGCGTATTCTGTTCTATTTGCTAGCCCCGCAGGGGCGGCCTCATCTTAGCCCCGGGCAACGCCCGGGGTAGGCGTGTAGTTTGTAAATAGTGCCCTGTAGGGGCACCT
>JBAXYW010000050.1:0-14845 GCA_041670605.1 Lentisphaeria bacterium | reverse complement strand
ACCGTCTTCTTTTTGCCGTTGCCGATGCAGGCTCCAATGCAGGCTCCCATGCCGAAACCCATCGTTCCCAAACCGCCAGAAGTAATGAAACTGCGTGGTTTGGAAAATTGGTAGTATTGAGCTGTCCACATTTGATGCTGCCCCACATCCGTACACACCACAGTATCTTTTGGAGCATGCCGGTGAACCGTTTGGATGACTGTTTCGGGATTCAGGGTGTCTGGCGGCATCTCGAGATGATTGTCCGGGCTGTTTCGGATGGCTTGCACTTCCTGATGCCAGGCTTTGCGATCAACAGCGGGCAACTCGGAAAGTAACTTTTTCAACACGGATTTCACATCGCCGACCAGTGACACAAAAGCCGGGATATTCTTGCCGATTTCCGAGGGATCGATATCGATGTGAATGACTTTCTTGCCCTTGATGAATTCGATCTTATTACCGGTAGCTCGATCCGAAAAACGGGTACCAATGGCAATCAGCAGATCCGCTTTTGACATGACCTGGCTGGCGGCAAACTTGCCGTGCATGCCGGTCATGCCCAGAAAGCGCGGATTGTCATAACTCACTGCAGACAAGCCCATCATGCTACTGCCGATTGGGGAATCGATCTTTTCAGCCAGCTCCAATAATTCTTTGCTTGCATTGGATCCAATGGTGCCGCCGCCGGTGTAAATGTAGGGGCGTTCGCATTCGCGGAGCAGTTTCACTGCCTGCGCAAACGCTTCCTTCCCATTGCTGTATTTGCACGATACCGGCTGAATCGCCGGTGTCTCATACTCACATTCAGCTTGCTGAATGTCTTTGGGAATATCTACCAGCACTGGGCCGGGCCGTCCACTCCTGGCAATCGCAAAGGCTTCCCGCAGCACTTCGGCCAGGCGAGTCGCATCTTTCACGATGTAATTGTGCTTTGTGATTGGCATCGTCACGCCGGTAATGTCCACTTCCTGAAAGCTGTCTTTCCCAATCGCGGTACAGGGGACATTTCCGGTGATGGCAACGACTGGCGAGGAGTCCAGATAGGCATTTGCAATCCCGGTCACCAGGTTTGTTGCGCCAGGTCCGGAGGTCGCAATGACTACACCGACTTTTCCGGTTATCCGGGCATACGCATCGGCGGCATGCGATGCCCCCTGTTCATGACAGGTCGTGTAATGGTGAATTCGGTCACTGTGCTTGTACAGCTCATCATAGATATTCAGAACTGTACCGCCGGGATAACCGAAGACTGTGTCCACACCCTCTTCCATGAGAATGCGGATGACCATTTCTGCTCCTTTAATCTTCATGTTTGTCTCCAATCACCAGTTGATACAAAAAAAAAACCCGCGGTTTTCTTTGCCGCGGGTTCTTCTTAAATCTTCTTTTCAACGAACACCAAACTTAAGAGGGCTCTGGCAAAGCACGAAAGGCGGTAAGGCCCAGAAGGACGATAACGCCTACAATAATGCTAATTACCAAGTTGCTTAAGTTCATGAACATGTCGTACCTAATCCAAAAAAACGCAAACATAAAATCTTCGTTCACTTCCTTACAGTACATCGATAAAAAAAACTTGTCAAATCACTTTCATAAAAAAAAATCATTTTCCCTGACATTTTTTTGTTTTTTGTCACAGAGGACTCTGTTTTGTGGTGGGGAAACTGTCAGCTGTAAGTTGTGGGGAACGGGAACGGGGCAATACTTTTTTCTTAAAGAGCAGGTGGTAGAGGACGAATGGGACGAATGGGACGAATAGGACGAAGGAATATGAGACAATAGGACAATGGGCCGGAAAAGTCCAGAACAAGCATCCATTGTCACATCGTCAAATCCATGCGTCCCCCATGCGTCCCATGCGTTTTTCAGAAAACACACCCATTTCAAGTAAAGAGTATTGTCTTGCACCCTGCATTTTTTTTGGGGGGGACGACCTCTACTTACTTTTGGGAACTGCACCCCTTTAAATGTTAATCAGCATTGGGATTCAGGTCTCTGAAGTTTTCAACTCTGCGTTAATCTCCGAAATTTGCGGATGAAAATCTACCGGTAAACCTTTTTAGACGGGGTTCAAACCCTAACCCGAAAATCGAAAGACCGGTTATATTAAGGAATCAGTCTTGAAATAGCCCTGTTTTTCTGGGAAGGCAGTGTAATTGATTTCAAATAAGGAGAAGTCATGATTGCTGAGATTTTTGCGGATAAGGTCAGCTTGGGGAAAGCTGCAGCGGCCTGCGGTGCTGCTTACATCCGTCGTGCCATTGCGGCCAGAGGCAGTGCGAATATCATCGTTGCCACGGCGGCCAGTCAGTTTGAACTGCAGGATGCCTTGCTGGTGGAAAAAGGGATTGATTGGTCGCAGGTTCGTATTTTCCATTTGGATGAATACATCGGCCTGCCGGCAGACCACCCGGCGAGTTTCCGAAAGAATTTGCGGGCTCGTTTGATTGATAAGCTGCCTTGTCCTCCGGCGGCTTTTTATCCGGTGGATGGCAATGCTGCCGACCTCGGCAAAGTGATTGCGGATCTGGCACAAGCCTTACACACCTTTCCGACCGATGTGGCGTTCATCGGGATCGGCGAAAATGGACACATCGCTTTTAATGACCCGCCGGCGGATTTTGAAACCGAAGAAGCGTTTTTGAAGATCCAGCTGGATGAAGCCTGCCGCCGGCAGCAGCTTGGCGAAGGCTGGTTTGCCAGCCTTGATGCTGTTCCCCGGACGGCTCTTTCCATGAGCGTGCGGCAGATCATGAAGAGTGCAGCTATCATTAATACCGTTCCGGATCTGCGCAAAGCACAGGCCGTCAAAAATGCGCTCGAAGGTCCGTTGAGCAAGCTTTGCCCGGCTTCGATCCTCAATACCCATCCGAATTGTTATACCTTCCTGGATCAAGACTCGGCTTCCTTATTGAAAAATAAACCCTGATAATAACAACAGAAGCGGAAAATAGAGAATTTCGGCAGAGGCCGTGACTTAGGCCAAAACATCCGTCCTTATGATTCTAATGGTCTTCTGTGAGGAAGGCATAAAGTTTAGAATACCGGAGCAATGCAGACGATGCAGCAAATGCAAGACGACCGTATCAGGCAAAAAATCACGCAAGGTTTTCAGAAATGCTTTGGGTATTCTCCGAAAATGCTGTCACAGGCGCCCGGGCGGCTGGAGATTTTGGGCAATCATACGGATTACAATCAAGGCACTGTTCTCAGTGTTGCGGTTGACCGCGCCATGTATATTGCCGCTGCTCCGGCTCGGAATCCCTTCGGACGCTGCCGAGTTGTGGATTTGATCAGCAACAGCCGCCGTACGATCGAGTTACAGAAACTCGGCAATCCCCGCAAAGGAGATTGGGGAAATTACCTTAAAGGACTGTTGGTGGAATTGAACCGCAGAGGCATACCGGTGCCTGCTTTTGACGCGGTACTCTACGGCACGGTACCGCTGTCCGCCGGCATGAGCAGCTCTGCGGCTCTGGAAATGGCGATGCTGCTGATCCTGTTGCGACTTGCCAATACCGAGCTGCCTTGGTTGGAATGCGCCCGAATCGGCCAAGCCTGTGAAAATCAATACGTCGGAGCCAATACCGGGTTAATGGACCAGTTTAGCTCCCTGATGGGGAAAAAAGGACACCTGATCTATTCCGATTTCCGTGATTACACGGTTAAAAATGTTCCGATCCCGGAGGGAACCGCCTTCGTTGTGGCAAATTCAATGGTCAAACACAACCTGACCAATGAATACAATGAACGGCGGCAAGCCTGCGAAGAAGCTGTCCGCATCTTGGCCGGCATTTATTCCGGCGTCACAGCCTTGCGCGATATTAGCCCGGAACAGCTACTGGCGGCAGAAACGCAGCTTCCTCCGTTGGTTTTTCAACGCGCGCTACATGTCGTCGGCGAAATTGCCCGCGTTGAAAAAGGCTGTACCGCACTGGAAAACGGCGAAATTGCCTTGTTCGGAAAATTACTGCAGGAATCGCATCAGAGCTCCTGTATCCATTTTGAGAACAGCTGCTCCGAAATTGACTGCCTGGTGGAAATTGGCGAGCGTCTGCCTGGTTATCTGGGGGCGCGTCTCAGCGGCGGTGGTTTTGGCGGCATCAGCGTGCACCTGGTGAAAGCGCAGTTCGCAGTGCAATATCAGCAGGCGCTCGAAAAAGCATATCTGGAACAATGCGGCATCCAGACTTCGACCATGTTTTGTCAGGCCGCCGATGGCGCACGTCTCGTCTATTGAACGATCACACGGAACCGATTACCATGTTCGAAAATCTTACTGGAAAATTTCAGGATGCCTTTCGCAAACTGACCGGCAAAGGGCAGCTTTCGGAAAGCAATATGAGTGAAGCCTTGGCGGATATCCGCACGGCACTGCTCGAGGCGGATGTCAATTACCATATTGTCAGCAATTTCATGACGGAGGTGAAAACCGCCTGCCAAGGGCAGGACGTCCTGAAAAGCGTTTCGCCTGGGCAGCAGACGATCAAAATTGTCAATGATAAATTGATCGAATTGATGGGAACCAGCACTGCTGAACTCTCCCTTACTGGGCGGCCCACGATCATTATGCTTTGCGGGCTACATGGTAGCGGCAAAACGACGACCTGCGCCAAATTGGCTCTTTTTTTGCAAAAAAAACACAAAAAAAGGGTGCTGCTCGCCGCTTGTGACGTATACCGGCCTGCTGCTATCGATCAGTTGGAAGTGCTGGGGCAGGAACTCAGCCTGCCGGTTTTTTCCGATCGGCAATGCCAGGATGTCGGGTTGCTTGCGCAACATGCTTTGGAAGAAGCCAAACGCCAGGGAAGGGATGTCCTGATTCTGGATACGGCCGGGCGTCTGCAGATCGATCAGACTTTGGTGCAGGAACTCGTTGATCTGAAAAAACGCTTACACCCCCAGGAAATCCTGCTGATTGCGGATTCTGCTCTGGGACAGGAAGCCGTTTCAGTCGCAGAGCATTTCGACAAGGCGCTCGACCTGACGGGTATCATCCTGACGAAACTCGATGGCGATGCCCGAGGCGGTGCGGCCCTCTCAATGCGGCAGACAACCGGCAAACCTATCAAATTCGTTACCGTCGGGGAACGTCCTGTGGACTTGGAAGCCTTCCATCCGGACCGCATGGCCTCCCGGATCCTGGGCATGGGCGACGTCGTCAGCTTGGTCGAGAAAGCAGCAGAACAATTCAAGGAAGAAGAAGCGGCTGCCCTGGAAGAGAAAATCCGCAAAAGCACCTTCGGTTTCGACGATTTTCTCGATCAGCTTAATAAAATCCGACGCATGGGCGGCATTATGTCCCTGCTGAAATTTTTGCCAGGCATGAACCAGATCCCGGCGGAAGCATTGGATGAAAAAAATTTGAAACGCACGGAGGGCATGATTCATAGTATGACGCTCGCGGAACGCCGTGTTCCGGAAGTCATCAATGCCTCTCGAAAACAGCGTATTGCCAGAGGTAGCGGCATTTCCCTGAATGAGTTGAATCAGACGATGAAACAATTCATGAGCATGCGCACTCTGATGTCCCAGATGGCCAATGGGAAAGTCAATCCTGCCATGCTTGGACAGATGATGGGCGGCGGAGCAGGCAACAGCGGCCCTGGCCCCGGCGGCTTGCAGATGCCCGCCATGCCAATGGACTTTGGCGCTTCCCGCCCCCTCGATAGCGTTGCTGATGCCCATCGAAGAGCCGCCGAAAAAGCAAAAAAAGAAGCCCGTCGAAAAATGGCGAAGGAATCGAAAAAGAAAAATCGCAAGAAAAGATAAGACTGTAAATTTTGTTTGACAACCGTTTAAGAAATCAACCATGGAGAAAAGACAAATGCCTCGTATTGCGTTAGGTTTGGAAATGTATTCCGTACGAAATGAGTTTGCTGCTGCGCCGCTTGCTACGATGCAGGCGATCAAGGATATGGGCTATGACGGGGTGGAGTTCGCCGGTGACCCCAAGTATTGCCCTGAATTCTACGCCGCTCTGTTGAAGCAGACGGGTCTTGTCTGTTGCGGCTGGCATACTGGTTGGCATCAGGTGCAACCCGAGACTCTCCTTGGAACCATTCAGCTGAATCAGGCGGTTGGGAACCATTATATCATGATCCCCGGACTGCTTGCCAAAGGCCATCAGGAATGGAAAGAAATGGCAGGAAAAATGAATCAGCTGGCGGATCAGCTGGCTCCTTTCGGCATGCGCTGCGGTTACCATAACCATGCTGGCGATTTCATCCCGGTGGATGGCAAAGCGACTTGGGATACCTTCATCAATAATACCTACCGGAAAGTCGTCATGCAGCTCGATACCGGAAATGCGTTGGCCGGTGGAGCCGATGTTATGCAGACCCTCAACAACAATCCCGGGCGCTGCCAGACCATCCACCTGAAACCCTACAGCACCGACCCGAAAAAAGGCTATAAACCTCTGATCGGTGATGATGATGTTCCTTGGAGCGACGTCTTCCAGTTCTGCCAGGAAAAAGGCGATACCGAATGGGCAATCGTCGAATATGAATGCCCTGAAATCCCGGCTCTGGAAGCCGTCGGGAGCTGCCTCAAAACACTCCGTAAAATGGGCTGGTAATTCAGCAAAACTGGCGGTGCATGCATTGCGGCGCCAGAGCTCTGTTCACGCCGCCCTCCAGGTGAGCAGCTTCCAGAAAACCTTTCACAAAACACCGGAAGTGTACTGACGGTATTGCAGAAGCGTGCATTTTTCCTTTGATGCGGATCATATTGGAAACAGAGTTCAGGTTTTATGACAGAAGAACCGAACAGAGCAGATCAAGGTACGGATCCGGTAGAGGCTTCGCCACTGCCGGATTCAGTTCCAGAAAATGGCACTTCTGCCAATATCACTGAACGGGTGTCTCCTGAAGATAATACCAGTGAAATTCTGGCGATTCCCAAGCAGACTCTTACCGAACTAGGCATCAATCTGGAAATCAACGGGCCAGATTTCAGCAATATGGGTGAAATCGGGCGGGGCGGTTCCGGTCTGGTCATGGGGGCTACGGATGCCGCTCTTGGCCGTCTTGTCGCAGTCAAACTATTGCGTCCGGAATACCGCTTTAGCCGGGAGCATATTGAGCGTATGGTGCGTGAGGCCAGAGCTACTGCCCAGCTGGAACATCCAAATATTGTCCCAATGCATTCCCTCGGACTGGATAAAAAATACGGCGTTTATTTCACGATGAAAAAACTGCAGGGAGATACCCTGCGAAATGTCCTGCGCCAGCTGCGGGATGGCAACCCGGAATACCTCAAGGAATATCCCTGGACAAAGCTGCTCGCCATTTTTCTGAAAGCTTGTCAGGGGATTTCCTATGCGCACAGCAAAGGCGTGATCCATCGCGACCTGAAACCGGAAAACATTTTGGTCGGGAAATATGGTGAGGTGACGATTATTGATTGGGGGTTGGTGCGGAAAATGAAACCGGTGAAGACCTCCGTCGATATCAGCGATGAACGAAAATTTACGATTGAAAGGAACGAAGAAAAAGAAGAGATCCGCTTTGCGGGCAAGGAGTATTCCAACCTGACCGTCGATGATTTCATCAATGGAACACCGCGTTATATGGCTCCAGAACAGGCCGTCGGCTGGAACTCTAAACTGGATCACCGCTGCGACATCTATGCCATGGGCGTGATTTTATACGAAATCATGACTTTTCATAACCCCTTTGATCAATTTAAAATCGAATCCGAAGTGTTGAATGCGGTTAGCAATGGTACGTATATCCCTCCTGGACAAACAAAACCAAATGGCAAACTGATCACCCCGGAAATGGAGGCAATCTGCCTGAAAGCCATGGCTCTTGAAGTTAGCGACCGGTATCAGACGGTCACTGACCTGATCCACGATATCTATAACTATCAAAGTGAACGGGAAGTAACAGCTTACAAAGCATCTTGGTATGCGCATCTGGTCAAATGGAGCAAACGAAATCCGCTGAAAGTCGCCGTTCTTGTCGGGGCAATTATGGCTGTATTGGCTTCCGGTTTTTCGCTGATCTTGCTGGATCATTTCAGTTATCACGAACATATGAGGCAAATCCGGGATTTGCGCGAACGTGGTAAAGTCTGCCTTCAGGAGTTGGGAAAGATGCTGGATGATCGGGCTTTGCTGCTACAAAATCTACCCTTGGTTTCCTCTTTCAGAGGTTATGAAGTCGATGCCAATCTCAAAATTGAAGAAAAGGAAAGCGAACTGATCAATATCTATGACCAGGCTTACCTGCTACTGAACGGGCTCTCAACGATCTCGCAGCAACGCCCCATCGTTAGTGTGATACGCGAAGAGATTATCATCGAACGCCTTGAATTCGCCAGTCGCTACCAGCGAATGGGGGAAATTAATCGTTGGCTGGGCATGGCTCGAACGGGATTCGGAATGAATTTCGAATACTGCAGTAATGAGATGCGCCTTTTCCTGAAGGAAACTGAAAAACATCAACGAGGGGATTGCCAACTGCAAATTGTCAGCCAGCCTTTTGGGGCGGAAGTGAAAATTTTTCCGATTACCTTGGATCCGCTTGACAAGTGCTTGAAAACCGCAGCAGAACCGCTAAAAATGCTGGTGTTTGCCCTGCAGACCGGAAAATATCTGCTTCCCAAAGGGGATTACCTGCTGAAGTTTTCCCTGCCGGATCGTCCCACTGTTCGGTATCCATTGTATCTGCAACATGCGGAAATTCTGGATCTGCTTGTCCAGATACCCAAAAATATCCCGCGGGAAATGGTTTATGTTCCTGGCGGGCGTAGCCTACTGGGCGGAAAAACCTCACAGAGCTCTCAGTTCAGAACCGTCAATATTCCGAGTTTTTTTATCCTTGAGAGGGAAGTCACTTTTGCAGAATACCTGGAATTCTGGTTGAGTCTGGGCAGTGAATCGGAACGTATGGAACATCTCAGTGAGGTCAGTCTTTTTGCCGGAAGCTATTATCGCATGCCGGCTTGGACCCCTGATGGAACCTTGATTGAGGGACTTGTTTCCGTCAATCCTGTCGTTGGAATTTCTGCCGAAAGTGCGATGGCCTATTGCCATTGGCTCAGCCAGAAGAATGATTGGAATTGTCGTTTGCCGACGGCGGATGAATGGGAAAAAGCCGCTCGCGGAGTGGATGGACGTTTATATCCCTGGGGTAACTATTTTGATTCCGGGAAAGCATTTATCCGGGAAAACCTGCAAGCCAGCCAGACTTACGGGCGTTGGGCGCCATCACGCCAATTCCCGGGTGACGTTTCCATCTATGGTGCTTATGATATGGCCGGCAACGTCCGGGAATGGAGCAGTACTGTTTTCACTGATGGCTCCGGCCTCTATCAAATCAAAGGCAGTAGCTCCGTGGCTACGAAACGTTATCTGCCATTGGGCGGAGCTGGTGACATGCCTTTGATTCCCTCTGATGTTGGCTTCCGATATGTCATCCCACTTCCCCAGGAAAATGAGTAATAACATCATGCGCAGGAGGTGCATAATTATGCTTAACCCCAGTCTTCAGCCTGGGGAAAGGTACTCACCAAAACTAGGTGCCCCGGAGAGGCACTACAGAGAAAACGAGACCACACATCTGCTGTTCTGTTGGCGGTCGCTTGCGACCACCGGGGAAAGGAGCGGGAGCGGATCCGGAGCTGGAAGCTCCGGCCACTTTCGGGAGGGGAATCCGGAACGGGGAACGCGGTCTGAAGCCCGCTGAAGCGACGCAGACTGAAGTCTGTACTACGAACGACATGTTTCCGGTTTTTGCATGAGTTGTTTCAAAAATTTTCCCATATCAATCAGTAATTCAGCCTTCTAAAAGGAAAAACGCACGATGAAAGCACTGCTGAAAACCCGGCCCGGTGAAGGGCTCGAACTTTGTGATGTTCCTGTACCCGAATACGGCATCAATGACGTTCTGATCAAAATTGAAAAAACGTCGATTTGCGGAACTGATGTGCATATTTACAATTGGGATGACTGGGCGCGGCAGACCATCAAACCCCCTATGATTATCGGGCATGAATTTGTCGGGCATGTGTCTGCTTTCGGTGCCAATGTGCATGACCTGAAAATCGGGGATTTGGTCAGTGGGGAAGGGCACATTGTCTGTGGGCGTTGCCGGAACTGCTTGGCCGGACGCCGGCATCTTTGTCCGAAGACCCAGGGCGTAGGCGTCAACCGCAGCGGAGCTTTTGCCGAATATCTGGTCATCCCGGTCACCAATGTTTGGCATTGCAATCCGAAGCTCAATCATGAAGTCTTGTCCTGCTTTGATCCGTTGGGTAATGCTACCCATACTGCGTTAAGCTTTCCGGTTCTTGGTGAAGATGTCCTGATCACCGGCGCCGGGCCGATCGGCATCATGGCCGCCGCCATCGTCCGGCATGCCGGCGCCCGTTATGTGGTGATTACCGATATCCAGGAAAGCCGCCTTGAACTGGCGCGCAAAATGGGGGTTACCCGCGCCGTCAATGTCCGCCTGGAAAAATTGCATGATGTTCTGAATGAGTTGGATATGAAAGAAGGCTTTGATGTCGGCCTGGAAATGTCTGGAAACCCCGCGGCCTTCAATTCAATGCTGGATACCATGTGCCATGGCGGTAAAATTGCGATGTTGGGCATTCAGCCGTCCACCACCGCTGCGGATTGGCAGAAAATCGTTTTCAATGGTCTGACGATCAAAGGCATCTATGGTCGTGAAATGTATGAGACTTGGTATATGATGACCAGCATGCTCGAATCCGGCTTGGATATTTCCCCGGTCATTACCCATCGTTTCCATTATCGGGATTTCGAGGAGGGTTTTGCGGCCATGCGCTCTGGTCATTCCGGCAAAGTGATCTTGAATTGGGAGGAATAAATCGATGAACCGTAATTTTCAACAGCATTTGAATGATGAATTGGCAAAAATCCAAGCCGCCGGACTATACAAGGAAGAGCGCATTCTGGTTTCACCGCAGGGCACTCGGGTCACCTTGGCCGATGGCCGGGAAGTGATCAACCTGTGCGCCAATAATTATCTGGGTTACGCCAGTGACCCACGCATTGTGCAGGCCGCCCATGATTACCTTGACCGGTATGGCTTTGGCCTGAGTTCCGTACGCTTCATCTGCGGTAGCCAGGACATCCATAAGGAACTCGAGGAAAAGGTCGCTTCTTTCCTCGGCACTGAGGATACGATCCTGTATTCCTCCTGCTTCGATGCCAATGGCGGCCTCTTTGAAACGTTACTTACTGCGGAAGATGCCGTCATCAGTGATGAACTCAATCATGCCAGCATCATCGACGGCATCCGCCTGTGCAAAGCCGCCCGTTACCGCTACCGTAACTGTGACCTGGAAGACCTGGAAAAACAGCTACAGGCCGCCGCAAAGGCACGCTTCAAACTGATCGCTACCGATGGCGTCTTTTCCATGGATGGCGTCATTGCCCCGCTGCAGGAAATCTGCGACTTGGCGGAGAAATATGGCGCGCTGGTGATGGTTGACGATTCGCATGCGACTGGATTCCTCGGCGAACATGGCCGTGGCTCGATCGAATATCGCAAGGTTATCGGACGCGTGGATATCATCACGAGTACTTTTGGAAAAGCGCTGGGCGGAGCCGGCGGCGGTTTTACCACAGGACGCAAGAAAATCATCGAATTGTTGCGCCAGCGCTCTCGGCCCTATCTGTTCAGCAATTCGCTTTCTCCCACCATCATTGGGGCAGCGTTGAAAGCGCTGGAATTAGTCCAGAAAGAACCGGCGCCAAGGCAGCATCTGGTCGCTCTCGCTGAACGCTTCCGAACCGGCCTGAGCCAGGCGGGATTCACCCTGCGCGGAGCCGGACACCCGATCATCCCGGTCATGCTTGGAGATGCTGAAAAAGCCCAGCAAATGGCTCGGGACTTGCTGCAGCAAGGCTTTTATGCGATTGGCTTCTTCTATCCAGTCGTCCCCCTCGGCCAGGCCAGAATTCGTACCCAGCTCTCGGCGGCTCACAGCTTCGAGGATATTGATCGGGCAGTTCAAGCATTTAGCAATGCAGCACACGACGCGGAGTAAAACCGCAAGCAACATATAGAAAAGAGATTCACGATGAGAAGTATGACCGGATATGGACGGGGCACGGCTGAAGCAGATGGAAATCTGGTCAGCGTCGAACTCTCTGCTGTTAACAGCCGTAAGCAGGTCGAAATGCGTTTCGCAATCCCGCGCGAGCTTGGCATGCTGGAGCCGCCATTGCGCCAACAGGCTCAGCAAAAACTATCCCGTGGCAGTCTGAATATTGCTGTCACCTACCAGCTCAGCCAGGAAAACAACAGCCAACTCTCCTGTATCGATCTGGAAGCCGCCTGCCGGGCGGTCGAAATGCTGCGCGAAATCGGACGTCGCAGCGGTCTGCAAAACGAACCCAGCATTGCGGATGTTCTGCAAATCCCCGGTGTCTTGAATACGACTGGCAGCTTGCCCTACAAACCCCTACAGCAACTGGCCGAAACCGCGTTGGGGCGAGCCTTGGAAGGATTGGATGCCATGCGCCTTAAAGAAGGCCAGGTGCTGCAGCAGGATCTACAGCAGCGGGGGCAAGTTATGAGTGGCCTGGTAGAGCGTATTGTCGCCCGGCGGGATGAGGCCGTGCAGCAGCAGAAGCTGCGCCTGCAGGAACGCATTGCCAAATTAGGGCTGGAACTCAGCTTGGATGATGAACGTCTCGCCAAAGAGCTCGTTTTCTATGCCGAACGGGCTGATATCACGGAAGAGACGGTACGTCTGCAAAGTCACTTGGTGCAATACCAGGATCTTCTTAACAGCCCGGATGATCCCGGAAGAAATCTGGATTTCCTGGGGCAGGAGATGAACCGGGAAGTTTCGACTCTTGCCGCGAAAACAGCGGATCAGGAGATTTCGGCACTGGCTCTGTCGCTGAAGACGGAGCTGGGGCGGATTCGTGAACAGATCATGAATATCGAGTAACTGCCATGAAACTGGACTTGAATAAACTCCCTGTTACTCCGGCGCTTCGAATCCTGAGAGACGCTGGCGTTAGCTATGAAGCGAAGGTCTACGATTATGTCGAACGCGCGGGAACAACACGCATATCGGAAGTCTTCGGACTGGATGAACATCGCGTCATTAAAACCCTGATCATGGAAACTGACAGCAAAAAGCCCTTTGTTATTTTAATGCATGGGGACCGGAGCGTCTCCCTGAAAAACATGGCTCGTTTTCTGGGTGTCAAGTCCGTCATGCCCTGTGATCCGGCTCAGGCGGAACGCAATTCCGGGTATAAATGTGGCGGTACTTCACCGTTTGGAACACGCAAAAAGATGCCGGTTTACGTCGAAAAATCGATTTTGGAGCTAGATTCTTTCTATATCAATGGGGGGCATCGCGGTCTGGTGCTGAAGTTGCTCCCTGCCGATTTGAGCCGGGTGCTTTCGCCAGTTCCGGTCGAAGTCGCCATTGCCAGCCTGGATTGAACCGTTTATGCGACGCTTACTGATCCTTCTTGCTTTGCTTTTGGCCTTGCTCGCCCTGCCACTGCTGTTGCGCAGATCAAGCCCGCCAGCGGTTTATGATCTGGCAGTCTTCAATACCCTGGGGCGGCTCAGCCTTTGGAATGTCGACCGGAGAAACGCGGATCGTATCGCGCGGGATGCGATCGCAGAACTGCAGAACTTGCATCGGATCTTGAATCTTTTTGACCCCGAAAGCGAAGTCTCCCGCCTGAATCAAACTCCTCCTGGCGAATATTTCAAATGCTCGGAGCCGCTCTGGCAAATCCTGCTGACAGCCAGAGAGGCCCAGCAATTGACCAAAGGCGCTTTTGATATAACGATCGGTCCCTTGATGAGGCTCTGGGGCTTTCATCGTAAAAGGGATTCGCTGCCAGCGCCGGAGGAAATTCAGTCCGTTCTTGCAAACGTCGGCTTTGACAAGCTGTTGTTCGATGAAGAGAATCAACGTGTTGCTTTTAGCCGTCCGGGAATGTCAGTTGATTTCGGTGGCCTGGCGAAAGGCTTTGCTCTGGATTGGATTCGGCCTCTGATCGAAAAACAGGGCTGCTACAGCTATATGCTGGATCTGGGCGGAAATATCTATTGCTCGGCAGAACCGCCCTCCGGACGCCGACAATTTTTCCAGATCGGCATCCGGGATCCGGCAGACCCTGATAAGATTCTCCAAACTGTAGCGCTGCGGGATCGTTATATCTCCACCAGCGCTAATTATGAAAGAGCCCTGTTTATTGGCGAAAAGAAAATCGGGCATCTGCTGAATCCGCAAACCGGGTATCCGGTGGAGCTGCGCTCGTCGGTGACCGTCATCACCTGCCGGGGCAGCTATTCAGATGTTTTCTCCACCGCAGTCTTCGTGGCAGGAGAGGAGTTGGCTCGCCAACTCAGCAAACAAATTCCCGGTACGGAATTCATTATTTTGCCATAAAGTGGCGAAGCGGAGTGTCCGCTGCCTTATTTCTCGCTGGCGGCCAGGCGTTGTTTGGCGACCCGTTGACATTCCTGTAACAGTTTTTCAAAGCGTCGGCCATAATCAATAAAGGTATCCAGACGTCGTTGCAGCTGGATGTCGCTATCCTCCGGGTTGTCTTTGGCATGAAATACTGTCGCCACATGGGGTTCAATGGAAAAGCCGCCATCATATTGATTGCAGAATAGATCGATCAGGATCGCTCGCACGTCCCCTTCGCCATCTCCGGCAAAACAGAATTTCGGTACGGGCTCTCCCTCCGCATTCAACGTGGCGGTCGCATCTTTAATATGCACATAGGCAATATGCGGCTTGACCTGTGTATAAAACTCCCAGGAAGACTGTGTCGGATAGGGCTTGCTGCCCAAGTGCCGTAGCGTAAAAGTAGGATTTCCGGTATCATAGATCAATT
>JBAXYW010000049.1:0-14954 GCA_041670605.1 Lentisphaeria bacterium | reverse complement strand
GCAGGGTGGAATCTCTTGGGAACGGGAGCGGGTCCGGAGCTGGAAGCTCCGGCTACATTCTGGGGAGCGGGCTGAAGCCCGCTGGGGCTACGCAGTCTGAAGTCTGAACTACAAACGTGCGTATCCAACGAACGTACCTGTCCCGAGATGACCTCTTGGAGCAGGGGGGTATCTCTTGGGAACGGGAGCGGATCCGGAGCTGGAAGCTCCGGCTACATTCTGGGGAGCGGGCTGAAGCCCGTACTACAAGCCCGAGCTAAAGCTGGCTTTCGATGCAGCCTGAAGGTGCTACGAACTAGGGATGCAAGAATGTACTACAATGTAAAATTCGGGATTAATTACATTACAATGCGTGATATTTTTTTTTCAAAGAGCCACGAATGTTGGTTAAACTTTCGTAGGGACATTATTTTGCGGACTTGTGTATTGCAAGTCGTTTGGTAGGACTTGCATCGTTTCGGACGATATTACAGCCTTCAATCACTTATTTGTTTTTTATTCTTTCGCGTCTCATGTGATTTTTTGGATAGGGAATCGTTGAGTCTATTGGGGTAATCAATCTTATTTGTCCTTTTTTTGGTAAGAGTTTTCATAGTGTTGTTGTAATGAGTGTGTTCTGCAGAGACAGCTTTAACAACTTGCGGTACACCCATTCCAGCGCATAAACGTCGTCTTGATTGTACGATATAAGTCGTGAGCGCGCGTCTTCGTTTCCCGTTTCCATGTATTCATTCCAATTAGTTATCGCATCACTGCCAGAGAGGCAGTTTTTTTCACGTCGTATAAAACCCATTTTAGCTGTTATTTTTTTAAGTCCTCCACGGAAGCCGTAGTGAGCCGCCTCATCCATCAGATCGATATGTGCTGGAATGGTTGACAGATTGAACTCATTAAGAATTTTAGGGATATCAAAGCGTTTCCCATTGAAGGTTACGAGAATACCGCATTTTACCCAAATTTCGAGAAATTGGTCAAGATTAATTCCCCGTACAAAAGTCGACATCTGTTTATTTAAAAGAACGGATATGCAAGTTATCGCAGCACGGCAAGACATTCCATCGGTTTCGATATCCAGAAATGCGACAGTCTGAAAATAGTCATGTAGAACCCTGATGCGGTGTCCACAAGGAAAAGCATTTACCATGCAATCCAGCAGGCCGATTTGTTGTACTTTTTCTAAACGTTCATATGAATTCTTGACTTGTATTGCTTGTTTTGGAGAAAACAGGGCGTCAGCCAGTGTCACAAGTTGCTTTTTCTGGTTTATGCCGCGCCGCTGAAGAGCACATTCAGTTGCCGGAGAAATGCCTTTCAGCATGCAAAGAGACTGATCAAGAAGACTCGGCTTCATTGTTTTCCTCTAAAGTCAAAATTTCAGGATTCTCTAAGATCAACTCCAAACCACAATGACGTGTCAAGGTGCGCGATGGTGTCCCGAATGTTAGAATCGTGTATCCTTGGCAATTCGTGTCATCATGGATGACAAGCATTTTCAGATCTGGCGCATTGCGTCGAATGTAGTTAAGCGTTTTTTCACGGGTTCTGACATTGATGCTACCCACGAAAACATTTGCTCGGGGTTCAATAAACCACCTTTTCAGTAAGCCGCGAACTGCTGGCGGGATGGATTCGGTCAGAATTATGGTCATGGTTTGGCAATCAGATTGGTGATATCTACTGGCATTCGGCTCATCAATTTTGTTTTCTCGATGTAGAGTTTCAGTCGTGTAATAACCTCTTCCTCTGTGCTGTCTTCATTCAGGCTGACGGTTTCGAAGGCTGCCGGAAGCGTTGTTTCTGGCTTATAGATATCGGCAATGTCAAAAACGAATGGCAGGATCCCGGCTGTATGGATGAATCCCAATTGTGGCAAATAGCCCATGGATGTTATTACAGATGCAGTCAACGCGTACAAGGCGGCATTAGCGGTAGAGATGGCGCGGTTGATTGTGTCAGAAACGCTCCAGTTCTGTAAATCGTAGTTACGTCCCTTCCATGATACGCCAAAGCGCATCCCCATCAGGTTGTAGAGTTTCTTGACGTTGCGACCTTCGAAGCCGCGAAGTTCGTTGACACTGTATTTTTCGACATCAACATCGTTGAAACGCATAGAAAACATTTTCCGAGCCACGATGTCCCGACTTTTGGAATTGGAAGCCAGTTCCGCTTGGATACGCATTCGTTCATTGTCATGGGTGGGAGTGATGCCGGTTGCGTAGAAGTGCATTCCCTCGGCACCGATCCAGCAGATGGGAGTGTTGGAGACTGCACAGGCACGGATCGCGGCATGGGTCACGGTCGTTCCAGGGCCAAGCATCAGCACGGAAAGGGAAGAGACCGGCAAGCGCATCACCAGCCGGTCGGCACCAATCCACTTTACTGACGAATCATCAACCTCAATCCGCCCATGCTCCAGATACAGCGGTGTCCATCGCTCACGAACAGGTGGCAATGTTTCCAAAGGCGGTTTTTCGAATACTGGCATCAGGAGATTTCCTCCTGTCGGATGGACCGGGCGGCAAATTCTCGAGTCCCAAAACTGATGGGGATGTCATGCCAGACTTCTTCTGCCTCATTTGCCGGGACTTCTGTGATGACTTTGCAGATGGCGGGTTTTCCTTTGCTCAGGTTTGAGTTTTCGGCTCGTGACAAAAGTGCTGCGTAGGCTTCTTCGGAAGTCTCGAATTCCCCCGCGAAAATAGGTTCTGTCGGGATACAACATTTCCGGCCCAGCCAGACTCCCCAGACGGGATTTCGGATGGCTTGGGCAAGTGTGTTGACAAGCTCCGTGTTTTCAGCAGCGAGAACTATACCGAAAGCCGCATCCTGCAGATATTCACGGCTTGTCAACACCGTTGTAGGCGTTCCACCTTCCGCTTTGGGTGACATGCGGCGTTTAGACCAAGCGTCATTCACATCATATCCGCCACCCACGGTGTGGTAGTCCATTATGCGGCGCCCTGGGAAGAAGACAAGGCAGCGCATTGCGAGGCATTTAAGCTTGAGCAGCCAAGCATCATCGTTACGGTCTATCCCGGAAGCAGCCGCCAGCATTCCGAGAATACCGCTCCTGGTCGGAAACGAAAGGGATGGTCTTTCGCCGAATTTGGCGGTCGCGCCCCAGCTTTGGAGTGGAGCGCGAAGATAAAGAGAGAGGTATCGCATGATTAGTTCCTACTTTAATTCAGCATATCGGTCATTTTTTCAACCATTGTATCCAGAGACTTTCCATCTTTAGAAACCGTGACTTCGCTGTCGGACTTGAGTCCAAAAATTCTTTTCATATCATCCCATGTTGCAAGCATTTTGGCGATGGAGGGCGCGATATATCCGTTTTTACTCGCTTTGACGGGTTCTTCGAAGGCATTTGCAAGCGATAGTGGTTGTCCGGCACGCTTTACAGCAAGAATACAGGCTGGTACACTGTAACCAAACATGGAATTACGGCGGGCCACCGGGTTAGCCATAACGACAGCATGGATAAAGTTTTTGAGCACTTCCTGTAATTGAACCTGATCAAACATTTTGCTCTGTTTGAGAAGATCAAGGTTGATTCCGATATAGCGATAATAACAGGCGGAGTTGAATTCGATATTACCGATGTGACTGCCTCCAGCGTCTTCCGTGTCGATCTTTTCATCATCAACCGCACTGAAGAAGTCAAGATCACTGCGTACCGCATGCGTGGACAATGCATGACTGAACATTGCGGCACCTTCAATCGTCTGGCTGGCATCGTCTGCGACCATGCGTCCAAATAAGGCAATATCAGCAGCATCTGAAACTGCAGTGCCTAAATTTTTCAATATTTTTCCTGCTGCTTTGCAAGCTTCCGCAAGTCCTTTTTCCGCTGTTTTTTTATCATCGGCGAGAATGGCTTTGACCATATTTTCAGTTATTTGCTTGGATTCGTGGAGATTACTAACAACATGATCCATGGTTTTGGGAGAGAGGAACAACAAGGTTTTTACTTTTCCAGCTGCTTTGTCCTGTCCCAAGATATTAACAATGATGTTCGAATATGCTTGGCTCTGTTCCTCAGAGCAAGCGATGCGTTGTGCCGCTTTTTCGAGCAACGGGCCGATAAATTTTGTGCGGATACCAGCGAATAGTTCAGGGGCGTGTTCATGGGCGACGGTACGAATGGCTCGTTTCCAGCACTGGCTGGAGACACGGGCGCGTTCAACGCCACCAAACATGGCGGATTTTGGCGATCCAAGATCATCGCGGTTTAAACAGGTGACAGGGAAGGATTGCAGAATGTGGAGTTCAATCAGGTTCATGTTAAATACCCTTTCTTTTTTAGAGATCGATCGACTGAAGCATAATAAGACCGAAACCGAACCCTTTGGCGGGGCCAATTCCTTGTGAAAAACCAGTTGTAAATGCGTTGCGATCAGCGACTTCCATAATTCCATTGGCATCAACAGAGTTGTGATAGCCGCGTTTACCATCCTTTTGAAATTCCTCTTTTTGGGGTTGCCCAACTTCCAACGCCCGAGGCCGGCAACCAATGGCTTCCAGTTTCCGTTGAAACCAGGCCAATAGCACATCTTCCTGATATAACGGGATGCGGCGCCGGTCGGCATTGCGACGGAACGTTGGATTTGCTTTGACCTGAAAACGGTAGACATTGTGTTGTAAGAAGCCGTCGCTAACCGATTTGGTTTTCCAGACCCATTCATTGGTTGGCTGCGGTTCTTGCTCAGACAACAGTAGGATTTGCACGATTCCGTTGCGAATGTCCAAGCGGAAAAGAAAGTCGCGTTTGGCATCCGGTTTGTCTGGGAAAGACTTCCATATCCACTGATGCCAGTGGTAGGAATCCCGAAGATTATTCTTGAGGGCCAGCTCGTATGGCATCATCATCTTGCTAAGGAAAGATTTCATTTTTGCGTATCCTCCGTTTGGACAATCTCCTTTGTTTCGGATTCGGAGATACGATAAAAGTCGCGAGCCCAGCGAACACGAATTTTTTCTCGTTTGTCAGGATCATCCCATTCCAGCAAGTCCCAAAAAAGAGTTTTACAATTGATATTAATGCTCTTTTTTTCCGCTGTGTAGATGATACCAACGGCCAGGTCGCAGAGATCAATCGTATCAGGACTATTCAGGATACGGCGGAATTTTGCTTCATAAGACTTGATTCCGTTTTGCTGATCTGTTCCTGTTGCGATTTCTCGCATTACGGAGCCGAGAGACTGATACTGTTCAGTTCCTAAATTACTGGCAAACAAAAGTGCAGCTGCCCCTCCGACGGTGCACCAGACTTTTCGATTCGTTTCGTCTTCAAACCGGGAGCACCAGGGAACGACTAAAGGCCATGCCTGTTCTTGAGTGGTGTCACTTAAGCCCCTGCGCAGTTTTGCCAGATGGCCACGGTCGTCCCTGGCTACGATCTGGCGGATGTTTTTCAAAAAATCTTCAATTGTTGGCATATTCAGTCTCCTTTTACTTGACAAGTTTCTTTAGTCCATTTACATACGCCGCTATTTGCCGTCCGTTTATTTTGGGGCAAGCGTATTCATAAGCGTGTTTTGCTGCCGACTCAACGATCTGCTGCCAGTCTTTGCTGTCAGCATTTTCGCGGTCTTCTGCGATAGCCGTAAGCAAGGGCTGATAAACGGAAAGCTCATCCCAAAAAAAACGTTCTGCCGGTACCTTAACGGCATCCGGCACGGATGTCCGATTTTGCTTTTTCGTCTCGGAGATTATGATACCATCGACATATTCTTTGAGTGCAAAATGTAGTTTTACTAAGCACTTGTTCGCAAAATCGATGCCATTTTGATATTTTGTTAGCGCGGGATCTGTCAGTAAGGTGCCAGATAATCGTGCAGTCCACTCGACAACAGCTTCGTCTTTGGCCTGATTGGTTATGAGTCCACCGGTCCAGATAACGAATTCGTCATCCTGCGGAAGCGATTTGAGATGCCGTAAAACAGGGGTTCCATGTTTTTCTGTTTGGGAAAGAATAGCCTGCAAATCCCGCCAGGGAAGTTTGCTGCTGGAGGCGCCCACGTAAAGGGCTTTTTCATTGTCTTTGGGGTCTTTACAGCGGGTCGTGGTTCCCATAACTTCTCGAGCTGCCGGAAGTTGAGCATATTTCAGACCTTCACCCATGATGCACAAGTGTTGGCTGTGTTCCAGTTTAATAACACGTGACAATGGCACAAGCCTTCCAAGAAGAGTTTTTTCAATGCCTTTTCCTTCGATATTTGTTCTACTCAAATCGTCCATTTCCCAGATTGGCCGCCCGATATTTTTTTCTGGCAGGCTGTTTACTATGTCTTGGGTGACCAGGTTCAGCCAGACGGTCTGCAAAAAATTCTCGCCCAGAATCATCGTGTGAAGCATTGATTTCTCGCGACTGGGAGCGAGAGAAACGCTTGCCGATGTTTCCTCCGTTGACCAGTAACACTTTGCATGTTGCCCGCCAGCAGAAAAATTAATATAGGTTAGGAGGCCGATGATCCGGCAGGCATCATTGATTTTACGCTCTCCTTCTCCCGCCTGGTGATCGAAAAGAGTGTTATTGTTTCCTGATGATAAATGCGGAAACAGCTTGTCACAGCAGGCTTTGGCTTTCTCCTCAGCAAACAGTTCATCGGGCTGCATGAAAGCGTGCTCGCCGTAAAGATTAAAGCGTTGATGCCACTTTTTGAGGTAATCGAGCACAGATTCAGAAAGCTTGGGCAAGCATGCTTTCCAACGTATCTCATCCAGCAAGTTTTCTTCTCCGAGGGCTGCCATACTGATGCAGACCAGAAGGCGTATCACGGCAATCCGCTCATAAGGGTTCAACGCCAAATCTGAGATGGCGTCAGCTTTGGCAAACAGTTCCTGTAGTGAGACTCGGTGGGTTGTGCCGTTTAGCATCAGTACAGGAACCCACGGGTCGTCAATCAAGTTAAAAAACTCGTTATTCATTTACCAGTCTTCTCCTTCCTTAAACATAAAATCTTTTTCTAATGGTAAGAGATCAGCTTCTGAATTCGAAGCGCTCGTATTTGCGGTTCCATCCGGTTCCAGATTCGCATAAACTCCGAAATCATCCCGATAGGCATATCCCAAAGCCTCGCCTGTGTCATTCAGGAATAGGCTTTTGCCATCCTTTCCTAAGACACAAACGTACGGCATTTCAGAAGCAAAAAAATGCTGTTGCAGAATCATTATATCCTTCTTTTGCTGGTTGAAAAAATCTGAAATGGGTATGGAGACCAAGTTCTGGTATAGCGCGCGTGTCACGCTTATATTTTTTTCATACTGACTAATCTGCACCGTGTCTCCATTTAATAGCGTCATGGAGACTTGATTTCTCGAGGCCGCCGCATCCATATCCCGAACAATCAGAAGGGATACCGTTTTCTGTGAATTATAACGCGTCGGGGGATTCTCGTCATCATCCGAAAGTATCGGCATAGAGCTGACATTGACCCCGGCAGAGAGGGCCCTGGATTGCAATTTTTCTTGCTTTTCTTTCATCTTCTTCAGCAACTCTTTATGAAGACCAGTACTGTTTTGTATCTGACTGTCGTCGTAAACTGATTCCAGAAGAAGGCGGATGTCCGATGGAAGCACAATGAATTTTCGCTTAATCATTTCTTCATAGCTGCGTAAAAGTACAAAAGGGGCATAGACATACCAGGAACCGGTGCCGATACAGGTTTTTAGGCTGATTTCGTTAAGTGGTTGACATTGCAGTGGGTCTCTTTCCAGTACCAGTGTCAATAACGGGGAATCACAGGGACGGTTTTGCCGTTCGTGACGCCACAGGCGACCCATCCGTTGTAGTAGCATGTCGACAGGCGCCAGTTCGCTGATCATGTAGTCGGCATCAATGTCGATACTTTGTTCCACTATTTGGGTGGCAATCAGAACAGAACCAGCAGGACGATCCTTGTCGCCTTTACCGAGAGCCTTGATCCAGTAATTTTCAATTGCTTCACGGCGAAAAAAAGGGAATCGGGAATGCAGTAATCCGTATTTCAAGTTTTGGCAATCATCGTCGCACATTTCCGTGAGCAGTGTTCGATACCAAAGCTGCGATTTTTTTACTGTATTGGCGATGCAGACAACATTACACCCAGTGCGGGCTTGCTTCAGCGCATCCGCAATTACTGCGGTCGCATCAGCGTACAGCCATTTCAGGTCGACGCTCATATCGCTTTTATTGCTTTGCGGCAATGCTGATATAATCTTTTGAGTTTGCACCGGCATACCAGTAACCAGAGGATAGCCGTTTTCGCTGATTTCTTCTGTCCCCAACAGTTTTTTTCGTCGCATTTTTGTCAGTGTTGCCGAGAGGATGATAACTGTGCAGCCAATGTTGCGCAGTGCTTGGACGAGTGTGTCAAGGAGTGTTCCCGTATAAAGATCATAACTGTGAACCTCATCCAGAATCACGACTTTTCCGGCTAAGCCAAACAGACGAACAAAGCTATGTTTAACATTCATCACCGACAGAAGCGCTTGATCAATGGTGCCGACGGAAAACGGATACAGCAGACCGCGTTTTGCAGGAGAAAACCAAATTGGAGTATGAGCTTTGCCATCCTCTTGGCTGCCATGCTCAAACTCCTTCAGCCAGGCTTGCCCATGGGCCAATTTAACGGCTTTTTGCACGTCGAGTATTTTTGCGATGAAAGTTTCGACACGTTCATGAATTTTGTCGCTGGTTAACCGCGTTGGCAGAGCAAAGTAGAGGCCGTTGTTAATTCCTGATGCCATCATCTGATAGGCTGCATATAATGCCGCTTCCGTTTTTCCGGATCCCATGGCAGCTTCCAGGATATATACCCCTGGACAGTCGGCAGTCCGGATCAACGCCGCCTGTTCCTCGCGCGGATTAAATCCGAAAATATCATAAAATGACAAACCACTGCGAACTTTTGTTTTGTAAAAACCACACTCTTGTAGCACCGATTTAACGCGCTGGGCTAATGTTTCAGCATCCAGTGGCGCTTCCTTTGGGGAGAAGAATTTTTCATCCGATGCAATCCAGTCAGCTACGCAAGTTAACCCGGTCAGCAAATCTGCACGTCCGATCTCTATTTCTTCTCTTGAAAGTTGGTGAGCGAATTCCTGTCCAAGGCTGTGAATCAGTTTCTCGCGCTCTGGCTGCCAGTCTTTCTGGTCGTTTAGCATGCTGATGTTTTGCGGCCGGTATCCATGATGAGCGGCAATCGCTTGAACTGCTGGCATTTTATCTTGGGTCTCAAAAAAAATGCGCAATGATTCTGCGCCGACTTCTGCGTGATTTGTATTGGTTCCCATATTCTGGTAGGTTTTCGCCCATGACGGTGAAAATTTTTCCAAAAGGGGGAAAAAGTACTTTCCTTGAAAGCCTGGCGAGACCTTTCCGATGTCATGCAACGCTACTAGTAGTTCCGGATGTGGGGGAAACTTACACTTTACGCTTTTCGGCAAAAGATCATGAAGAGCTTCAGCAATCGCGCCGGCATAACGGCAATGGTCAAAAACGAACGTTCCTGGCGATCCATCTTTGCAGGTTTTCGCCCGGCATTCATGGAAAGGAATTACACCTGTCGTAATATTTTTTTGTGCTTTTAACAAGTGGACAATATCCCACAAGAAAGTTGCATTGAAAATTATCAATTTACAGATAATAATGCAAAATAATAAATATGCAAGGCCGACGAGATTTTTATTCTTTGGATGACGTGGAAGTGCGTTTTCCTAGAAAGAATGGGTTTTAGAGCGTCAAAGACTCGTGCTTTGGCGCCAGTTTTGATTGTCATTCATAACGGGATGACGATGAAAACGCTTTTCCAAACCTAACAAATAGGACATTAACGTTTTTTTACTAAACCATGCGAATTCTGCATGATTTTTGCAGAGGACTTCACCGATCGTCTTCTGTGATTGCAAAATCTCTGAGCAGCCCTGATATTATGCTTGTTGCCAATTGTCAGGAGTATATTTGGATTTGAGGAAGCACGCAGTTGTCTGCAGCAGTCGATGATCTGTTCTATTTCATAATAAGGAAAAATCGAGACGATGAAATGTTTGCGTATCAGGGGACCTAATGAAATTTCCGGGCAAATAACGATCAGTGGAAACAAAAATGCCGCTTTGCCGATGCTGGCGGCCGCCCTGCTGACGCAGGATGAAATTCTCCTTCATAATGTTCCGGATATCCTTGATGTGCGCAATATGATGACGATCGTACAAACCCTGGGTGCTGAAGTCGAGTTTTCACAGAATACTCTGAAAATCTGTGCTAGGAATTTGCATAGTACCTGTATTTCGCGTGATTTATGCGATAAAATCCGCACCTCCTTTCTCTTTGCCGGGCCGTTAACTGCCCGTCTTGGGGAGGCCGAGGTGTTTCCCCCTGGCGGTGATGTGATTGGCCGGCGTCGACTCGATGGGCATTTCTATGGTTTGCAAAAGCTGGGTATTCGCTTGGATCTGGACGGCGGGAGTTATCGCTTTACCCGCAGCAAAAGGCTGGTGGCATCCGAAATCTTTCTTGATGAAGCCAGCGTGACGGCGACCGAACATCTGATGATGACTGCGGCGCTGGCCTCGGGTACGACCTTGATTCGGAATGCCGCTTGTGAACCGCATGTTGCGCAACTGGCCATGCTGCTGAATGCCATGGGAGCCAACATTACCGGTATCGAAACCAATCTGTTGCGCATCGAAGGAGTGGAACAGCTCCATGGCGCAGAATTTACCATCTCTGGCGATCATATCGAGGCAGCCAGCTATCTTTCCTTGTGTGCGGCCTGCGGCGGAAATCTGGAAATCTTTGGCAAAATCGTTCCACATAATTATTGGATGTTGCGCCGGACTTTAGAACGCTTTGGTGTGAGTATTACGCTGAAACCAGACTATATATCGATCAAACGGGAGCAACCTCTTCGGGTAGTGCCAGATTTTGGCAATGTGATCCCAGTCATTTCCGATGGTCCCTGGCCACAATTTCCCAGTGATATGATGAGCTGCCTGATTGCTGTTGCCACTCAGGCTCAGGGAACGGTCTTGTTTTTTGAGAAAATGTTTGAGAGCCGGATTTATTTTGTTGACAAATTGATCGCCATGGGCGCCAATGCCATCGTATGTGATCCGCACCGGGTACTGATTGCCGGGCCATCCCAGTTGCATGGCAGCGAAATCCCCAGCCCGGATATCCGTGCCGGTATGGCACTGATTATTGCGGCTTGTTGCGCAAAAGGGGAATCCCTATTGAAAAATGTGGGCATGGTATATCGGGGTTACAGCGGCTTGCTGACGAAATTGCAGACGCTGGGCTGCGATGCAACGGAAGTCGAGCAATAGAGGACTATGATGACCGGCAAACTCTATCCTTGGGCAAAAGCTTGTACTCTGAAAGCCGGCATGGGGTTTCTGCAACTCTATGAACCCGATAAGCTCAGTGAGCTTCGGCACTGTTTGCAAACAGTGGGACAAATCCCGTTGCTTTTGGGTAGGGGGAGCAATCTGGTCGGTAGTGATTCGACAAGCCCGATTCCTGTGTTGCGTCTGGCAAAAGGCGCGGACTTCGGGACGATACTCGCGCTTTCCGAAAACTGCTTTCGCGTTGGCTGTGCGCTCAACCTGGCAGAGTTGTTAAGCACATTGGCCGCTCGGGGATATGGTGGTTTGGCGGGGCTTTCCGGCATCCCTGGCAGTTTAGGCGGTGCTCTGGCGATGAATGCTGGAGCTAATGGCCAGGAAATTAGCGCTGCCGTCGAGCAGGTGGATGGTTGGGATCTGCAGCATGATCGTCCCTGGCAGTGGAGGAAAGAAGAGGGCGGTTGGGCATATCGTCAGTCGCCAATCCCGTCCGGAGTGATTGTCTTACATGCGATTTTGCGCTTCCAGAAGATTGCGCCAAGCACCGAGACAAGTCAGATTGCTGCAGAAAGGAAACGCCGGGAAAAAGCGACTCCAGCTGGTGCTTCCGCAGGTAGCGTATTCCGTAATCCCGCCCCGGAACAACCCGCTGGAAGGCTGCTCGAACAGGCTGGCTGCAAGGGACTTTCTGCTGGCGCCTTCAGCGTCAGTGTCCAACATGCCAATTGGATCGTCAATTGTTCCCGTACCCCAGGAAAAGCCGAGGATTGCCGGCGCCTGGTGAACGAAATGCAACAAAAAGTCCACGAAAAATTTGCTGTGGACCTGCACTGCGAATGGCGTTGGGCAGACGAAATATTGTAAGTCGCACAGCTGCCAGGGTTTTGAAATTGTGCCTAAAATCACTTGTTTAATAATGGCATACTGGATGGAACTTCTTTCGCAGTATATCCCCATACCCAATAGCAATGGGGCTGGTTTTTCACGTGTTGCAGACATAACAAAGCCGATTGTTTGTTTGCACACAGCAGATGCCGGGGTAGTTTCACCCCGAAATCCGTCTTTTCTGCTTAAAAACGGGTCAGTGTGCGGATGCCCTGCAAAGGCAGGGTGACGCTGGCCACATAGCCGGGTATTTTGACCGTTTCGCCAATGCTCCATTCACAGATGCCGTTCCGGATGAAAAAGTTGGCTAGGTCGACAACTGTTTGCTTGGCCAGCGGGGCGTCAACTAGAGCCAGGGTGTGCACAAACCAGCCCGTCGGGGTTGCCCAGTAGGCGCCATTTTGATAGGTATCAGGGGGACATGCCTGTTCCCAATACATTTTCGCCGGCAGATGCCTTATCTGCCCGTAACGGCAGATGCCAGCGTAATTGTCCTTGAAATAGGTGGCAATGCGCTGGGCTTTTTCATTTTTCGCCACGCCCAGCCAGACGGCAAAGGCCGATCCCCAAATGTCCGGTTGTCGACAGTGTTCGCTGGCTGCCAAATAGAGGCCGGTGGCATGATCCCATAATGTCGCATTGACGGCCAGGGCGGCTTGGTTGGCAGTTGCGGTCCATTTCCGGGCTTCATCCTGGCGCCCGAGTGCTCTCAGCATCTCCGCCAGCCTTTGCCCTGCTTCGATCAGCAGCAGCGAGCAGAACAGGGCATCGCCACGCTTACCGACGGTGTCGGTAAAACCGTAGCCGCACCGATCTTGGCTTGGGACTGATGAGAGATAGACCAGTCCCGTGGCCGGGTTCAATGGCAACGCAGCCAGCGCAGCCACCAGCCGATCCATGATTTCCTGCACTAATTTCAAGTCTCCGGTATGTCGCCAGGTGTTCCAGGCGACGTTGACGGTAAACGGGGGGCCGTCAGCGACTGGCAGGCTGCCCATGCGACCGTATCCAGGCTGGAAGATCGACTCACCCGTGAATCGGATACAATCGACGGCGGCCGCCTGGTCATTGTCCGTCGCCTTGACAAACAACCGGCAGGCCGAGAGTAATTCTTCCTCCGAGAAGGCGTCAGCGCAGGTTTCGATCATATAATCGAAGTCCCGCAGCCAGAACGCTTCATAACCCGTGCCAACCTGAGGGGGGAAAGCCAGGGTTCCATCTGTCATGCGGCGAGCTGAGGCACGGATTGTGCGTCGTGCCTGCGATTCAAGCCATTCTGCCGCCGATTGAAAACTGAGAGGTTTCGCCGGGAGACAATACCGGTTAATGGCCTCGTGCCCTCGACGCAAAGTCCCGTCTTGATTCACGAGAGCCATGTATTTGGCATGGCTGAGCGGTCCGGGAAAGTTTTCCAGGCGGTGCAGGTCGGCCACCGGGCTTTCATGGAAAGCGTGAATTAGGAAGCCAAGGCCGAGAGAGGTCAGCACCGCAAGGTCATCGAGGAGGAGACGCACATGTTGTTCGTCGTCGAGAGACCCCCATCCGCATTCGGTGACCAGAACCGGTTTGCCTTTTTCTTTGAATGTGCGCACAAGTTTGGGGAGATCGCTGTTGGCATTTGCAAAATACGGGTGGATCATCACGATGTCGCTACAGGCGTCGACTTTTTCCGTCGCTTCCAGAGTCGCTGCCACGCTCACGCCAAGCGGATGGCTGGCGCCTAGGGATTTGGCGGTGTCGTAGAGATGTTGCAGCCACGGCAGGATGGCCGTGGAGTCGTTGTTGAACGGTTCGTTGCATAGATCCCAGGCTAGCACGGCGGGGTGGCAGTCGAACAGGGTCAGCATGGTTTCGAGATAGGGACGGAAAACGTATCCATCGTCCTGTCCTTGTCTGCCCAGGTTGCTGAACCAGTAGTTTATCATCTCGGGACTGATGCCGCCGAAATCAGGAATGCTGTGCCAGTTGTTGAAGAGAACAGGTATGACCCTGTACTGAAGGCTCGCGCAGATGTCCAGGGCTTGCGTGAAGTTGGCCAGGAACGCATCGCGATGAAGAAGAAACAGCTCGTGCGACAGCCAGAGCCTAACCGTGTTCAGGCCGGGAAAGTATTTCACCCCTCGCGACAACTCCAGCCGAAAGGCGTCGCCATCAAAATGACTTATCCAGATTTCATGGGCGTTGCAGCCGAAACTGGGCTGATAGTTGAATCCGTGCACATTCGAGAAGTCTGTTTGCATGGGAGGGTGTTGCCTGAAGTTCTGCCGGTTGAAGCGTGGGCTGTGTTATGATTGGCTGATTGCTTGAAATGGATTCGCCGCGAGGGTCTTTGTGCCAAAGTCTGGAGAAAAGAAGCGTCCAGATGAAGGTGCTGAAGCTTAAGCATAGCCCGCCGAAACAGATCTGCAAATCGGTGGCCGGAAATATCGGGTTTCTCTGGTGCTTCCCCCAGAGCAGGATTTCAGCGAGAACCGCCTCGCAGATGGTATGCTTTTGCTTGTCGTTTTCCCAGTAATTATTTCACTACAAAACGATGTTGCTAATGTAACATTAATAGGTAGTTGCGCAATTCCATTTTCCGCAATTATTTTTTCGATGGATGCCCTCTGCGTTTTAGCGTTTGAGACGCGAGTTGCTTCTCCTCTCGTTTTTTTTTCTTTGCGATATCCTGCATGCTGTTAGTTTCTTGTACTTTGAGCTTGTATTTCTGTTGGCGACCTCGATGCTTGCCTTCTGCCTTCTGC
>JBAXYW010000048.1:0-15030 GCA_041670605.1 Lentisphaeria bacterium | reverse complement strand
TTTTTCCTGCCCCTCAGAGCCGGTTCCTTTCGGGAACGGTGATGATTTTTTCAGCTACACTCATTATGGCATAAACGGCTTTCTGAGCGGAACTTCCAATGCCCGTACCAGTACTATTACTTATATGCACACGCTTTCGGCTTTAACAGAGCCGTCCCAGGCATTTCTGATTGCCGATTCGTACAATCCGTCATCCTATATACTGGTGACGCGTCACCAGCCTGCTTTTCGACATGGGCAACCAGAGTTACGACCGCTACAAGTTACTCCAGAGGTGATATCCTCGAGTACAAGTGGCAAATGTCATTTTCAGTTCATGGATGGCCATGTCGGGGGAATGAACGCTACGACATTTCGCGACCTTCAGCCAGCCAAAACGGTTCCGGCTGATTGGTCTGGACGCAAACCGTTCGTAGTCGGCTTTGATGTTTTGCGCTAAGCAGTCAAAGAAATTTCCGGCGTGGTTCAAAACAAGGTTACAATGCAGCACATGGTTCCGATGGCTTAAACACGACTCGTAGGATCGAGCGGTCATACCCCCCGGTGACGAAGCCTGAAGGGCGAAGAAACCGGAGGGTAGAGGCTCCGCCAAAATCAGCGTTCGAAGGGCGCGACAGGCAAATGTCAATCTTTGAGCAAATCTTGAAATCACACAAAAAAGACGTACTTTAAAAAAACGGTTACACTTTGCATTCTAGTTTGTCCAGTGCTAACGAGTCCTTTGCCTGCACGACTACTCCCCGGAAACAGGCCTTTTTGAAGCACACCAAAATTCCTTTTTAACGATAACTGCCAGTTATCGTTTTTTTAATATACAAATTCTAGAAAAGCCATGAAAAATGCCAAACCCTGGAATACGCTTAGCCCGCAATTTTTTTTTGACGGGTCAACTTTTCGCAAATGGTTTTTTGATTTTTTTTTGATTTTTAACTCAAGCGGTTATAAGAAAAGGAACAAAAATGCTTAGAAGTTTATTATTGGCGAGCGTTTGCTTGGCACTAGTCAACAGTTGTACCCATCAGAACAACAGTAGAAAATTCTCAGATGCAGTGACCGCCAAAGAAATCTTTGCAAACTCAGAAGACCCGATTTTACGCCGTGCTGCCTTCCGGTATCTGATTGGCGAAGAAACGACTGTAGAGGCAGCCTGTCTTGCCGGATTGTCGGACAGCGATGGGATTATTCGCAGTCGTGCACTTTTTACTTTTTTTAGTCAAAAAGGCGATGCGGCTTTCCCTCAGTTAAAAGAATTGGCTTCGGATCCCGAACCTATAGTAGTTGATCTGCTCTATGAATGCGTAAATAAAATGCAGAATCAGGAAAAGCAACTAGAAATCCTGAAACTCATCGGCAGAAATTCAGTTGCCAGTGAAGGTAGAAACCGCGCCCTTAAACGAAGCGATTTTAATTTTTATCGTGAAAACAAACGGCTCAAAGACAACCCGACCTATGATCACGATATCCAGACGCTTCAATCTATCCTGTTGCCGGAAAAAGGCTGGAGATTCTGCCAGGATCTCGACATAAAAGGCCATAAATTGGGCTGGTTTAACCCGAAATTTGATACCAGCAAATGGGCCATACTGAACATCGGAGTATGGGAACAGCAGGGGTTCAAAGACTATGATGGCTTTGCCTGGTACCGACTCAAATTTACGATGCCCGAAAAGGTCGATCACAATGCCGTCGAACTCTGGTTCCGGGCTGTTGACGAATGTGCCTGGGTATGGCTCAATGGCAAATACATCGGCCAGCATGACATCGGCCCAGCTGGTTGGGATCAGCCCTTCTGGCTTGACGTAACTCAAGAAATCAACTGGAACAGCGAAAATATTCTGGCAGTGCGTGTTGAAGACAGCCAATTTGCAGGCGGAATTTGGAAGCCAGTCAGTGTAGAAATGCTCAAATAAGGAATATTCAAGGAACCATTATGAAAAAAATAACCGCCTTTCTCTGCCTTTTCGCAAGTATTACCAGTTTAACTTTATTTGCTGATGAAATCATCGCCCACTGGGATTTCAGCAAAGGAAGCTTGAACACGGTCGATGGAAAAATCCAGGCCACAGCCCGTGGCACCTGCAAAATTGCCGAGGATGCCAGCGGGCGTTTTCTCTTAGTCGAATCCTATGACAAAGAAAAGCCTTCCGGCATCATCACGCAGCAAGTTTATCCGGTTCTTTCCCCAGTTGGTGCCTTCCGCATTGAATTCAAGTTTCGTCTCAGAGAGTCGACAACAGCAAACATACACCGAAACTTATGGGACAATCAATACGTCAACTACAAGGCCGAATCTCCACAATATAATCACGGGTTCCAGCTACTACTGATTCAGAATAAAGAACCGCAAAGCTATACTGTGCAGACTTCGATCGGTGATGGCAAAGAATCCCGTTTCTTCCGTAGCAAACCAATCACACTCGATAACGAAAAAATTTATTCTCTCGATTTTACCTTCAACGGACTGCATACCGGAATTTTCCGATTGGATGGCGAAATCATCGGGGAATCCCGGCAAAAAAATATCCAAATGTCACCCGCTGTATTGCCGACTGTTATCGGTGACCGTTTCGGCTCATCGTACAACCGCCTGGATGGAGATATTTTTGAAGTCAAACTACTGAGCGTTCCGACGCCAGACTTTTCCTTTGAGGCAGTGCTCCAAGGGCGCCGGGCTTTTCACCGCAGTGAAAAAAACGCCAAAATTATAGTCCATTTAAACAACGCCAGTAAAGATGAATTAACGGAACTCAAGACGCTTGTCACTTCGCAGGCGAGTTCTTTTTCGTCTACTATCGCTCGCATCCCGGGCAGCTCGCAGGAGTCTCTTACTATCCCGGTGGAGACCCGATTAAACGTCGGAAAATATCCTTGTACCCTCCATATCGCATATACAAAAAACGGGGAAGTTTATCAGCGAGACCTGGAATTTGACATTTTAATTGGGCCTGTCCGGCATGACTTCATGCCGGTGCTGATTTGGGGTTTTAACAACGATTACAATTACTTCCGTGACCTGGGATTCACCCATGGCATCCATGATTTTCATACGACCTACAGCAAGTTTTCCGAAAAAGAAGCCATTGCAGCCCAAGTCAAGCTTAAAACACAGCTTCTTGACGAGTGGCTGCTGGCAGGATTCTACAGCTGCGATTACATCTTTTCGGTTCACGACAAAAAACTTTCTGAGCAATATCCTCGACTTGGCTCCGATGGCAAACCCCTAAGTATTAAAAATCCCGATGCCTCAAACCCCGAACTTGTGCAAAAAATGACCGAAATATCGGAACGCACCGGCAACGCGTTCGGGCAACATCCCGCCTTCGACTGCGCATTGTTAAATTCTGAAGTCCGCGACAACACTGCGCCGACCTTTTCGGAAGCAGCAAAAAAAGACTATGAAAAATATTCCGGAAAAAATATTCCGGACAAAGTTACGAGCAAGTTTGGCCCCAATTACAAGGGAATTGCGGATTTTCCCTTGTCTCGCATCATTCCGGAAGACGATGATTACCTGAGCTACTATACTTGGTTCTGGAAAAATGGCGATGGTTGGAATCCATTGCATTCAGCGATGCATCACGCCATTAAAAAAGGCACCAATAAGTCCTTCTTCACTTTTTTTGATCCAGCTGTACGAGTACCGCCGCTTTGGGGCAGTGGTGGCGATGCGGATGTCATCAGCCACTGGACCTATGCTTATCCGGAGCCGCTTTCTGTTGGTGTCAACACCTGTGAACTACAGGCGATGGCTAGAGGGCGAGCCGGTCAGAGAGTGATGAATATGACCCAGATCATCTGTTATCGCAGTGTCACCGCGCCGATTGGCCAGAAAGTAGAAAATGAGCCTCTCTGGTTAAAGGATTATCCCAAGGCTCCCTTTATCACCCTGGCTCCGGATCTGATGCGGGAAGCGGTTTGGACGCAACTCTCACGCCAGACTGAAGGGATCATGTTCCACGGCTACAATTCATTGATTTTCAACCCAAAAACCAGTGTTCAACGCGACAAAGGCTATCAGTGCACCAATCCGGAAACCAAAGACGTACTCAAAGAGATGCTGGTAAATGTAGTCAAACCGCTTGGCGCAACTCTTAAACGGCTCCGCGACCCTGCTTCCGAAGTCGCTGTATTGGAAAGTTTTGCCAGCTATGTTTATACTGGTCGAGCGACTTGGGGCTGGACGGGCTGGCAGTTTTATGCCAATATCATGTTGAACTGGGCCAATTTGCGTCCATCCGTTCTCTATGAGGAAGAAGTGTTGCGGGATGGCTTTGGCCAGCTCAAAGTCCTGTTTCTTCCAGAATGTGAAGTACTCAGTGCAAAAGTATTTGAAAAGCTCAAAGAATTTCAGAAGCAAGGTGGCATTCTGATTGGCGACCAATATCTGGTACCCGGAATTACCCCGGATATCTTTGTCCAATCCTATCAAAAAACGAAAGATCCGGTAAAGGACAAGAAACAACTGCAGGAGCTCGCCCTAGACATCCGTGCACAGTTGCAAGGGCACTTTTCCCCCTACACCACCGCTGATAATCCCGATCTAGTAACCTGGGTACGCAAAGGTGGAAAAGCGGATTATCTTTTCGTCATCAATGATAAACGGACTTTTGGTGACTACTACGGGCAATATGGACTAGTCATGGAAAAAGGGATGCCAAACGCTGGCAACGTCAGCATCAAGCGCCAAGTCGCTGCCGTCTATGATCTGGTTAAAAACCAGGAAGTCGCCTTTTCCTGCAATGGAAAGACGACGGATATCCCAGTAGAATTCAGCAGTAACGGCGGCCAACTTTTCCTGTTGACAGATACTCCGATTGCCAAGCTGAAACTTGAGCTTCCGGCAGGCGCAGAGTCCGGCAAAGAAATGAAAATCGCCATTACCGTCAACGGCAAATATGGCCGATCGGTAGAGGCCATCATTCCCATTGCGATCGAGCTGCGCGACAGTAGCGGAAATCTTAGCGACGACAGCCATTTTGCTGCCGCTGAAAATGGGGTTTACACCTTTACCACAACTCCGCCTCTCAATGCACCCAAAGGCACTTGGACAGTTACAGTTAAGGAACTAGCCTCTGGAAAAACTCTCAGCAAAAAGTTCATCGTACGATAACAAGCACTTCAAGAACACTTGATTGACACACTTATTACTTGTTTAATGCAGGAACAAACTCCCCGGGCAAGCAGCGAGAAACTCTGCCCGAACTGAAGGGAAACCAAGACAGGTATTTCGCTTCACAAAATTAACGGCACAACTCATTTTTACAGGCATAAAAAGCGAAAGAAAAAATGCAAAGATTCTGTTTATTCGTGCTTTTGACAGCAGCAACTTGTCTTTCCGGAACAGCGGTCGGAACATTCCATTTCGATTCTGAACCCCTTGGTTCCTTGACTGGCAAAGCGTGGCAACAGAGTAAAGAGGATAACTTTATACCATTTGGAAAGGTGGAAGTGGTCAAAGACCCCTTTGATACCTTTGAACATGCACTGGAAATCACCTCATCCACCCGTTCTACGGATGTGGTAACTCTCGATGAAATCCCTGTAAAATTAGGAGAATGCCTGCGTATTGATGTAGCCTTCAAAGGAGAAGCCGGAACCACGGCAAGGGTCGGTATCTATGGCCTGGTAGCAAAAAAAATAAGCGAATATCAGGCTCAGGAATTTACTCCTTGCGCATCCGGTTGCTGGGATTTACGACAGGCAGTTTTTGAAATCAAAGAGCCGGAAACTGACAAAGTTCGGATTTTTGTTGCCGCCAAGGCAAATCAGAGGCAGCACTATTCCATGGTGAAGGTCGAAAAACTATCAGAAGAAGAAGCAAAACACTATGGAGCCGGGGACCGTATTGCATGGCGCAAGGCCAGTGAAGGCAGCAATCTGGCCGCCGGAAAATCGGTTACTTTCTTCCCCAAACCCAATTATGAACTTACTTCGAAAAACGGAAGCGACAAGGAGGACTTGACCGACGGAAAACTCGCTCCAGACTCCATGCTTTGGTTCCACCCTGAAAGCGTCGCCTGGTACCGCGCAACCAATGGCGTTACCTTGATCGTCGATCTTGAAAAAGTACAACCCATTAGCAAGGGACTGATCCGTCTGGTCGGAGGACGTCTTGGCAAATCGCCGGAATTCCCACGGGAACTGGAATTATGGGTAAGTCACGATGGCAGTAAATTTTACCGTGCCGCTGGACTACGCAAAGTCGCCGTAACCGAATGCGAGCTGTCGGACTGGAAACAGCTCTACTACCTACCAGAATCCGAAAACAACCAAGCAATCACCTATGTGCATACCTTTGAGCTCCCCGTTATGGCCGACGCTCGTTACCTGGCGTTCCGAGCACCGATTTATACTCCATTAATGATGATTTCTGACGAATTGGCCGTCATCAAGGCGGAAGCAAAGGAATGCCAGGCTCCGGCCTACAATGCCGTTTACAATTCCAATCCGGAACTTCTGGTTCACCAAGAAATATTGATTAAACCCCGAATGGGAAAATTCTATGTGGCGAAAGATTTTTTTCTTCCCAACTGGCTGCAGATCGACAACCGAATGGATAGCGAAAAAGTCAAGAGTTTTTCCTATACGATCGACTTTCCTGAAGGAATTGATTTTTATCCAGACAACTCCTGGCCGGCCTATACACGTACCTTTAGTAAAAAAGAAAGTAAAGAGGGGCGTACCATTTACTATTTTGAACCCTCAGTGAAATTTCCTCTGTTTACGGATATTACCAAACAATACGGATTAGGACCATTCTATTTTTCAGCTCAAAATACAGTACCTGCCCCGAATCAATATGTCGTTTTCACTACTTTCGTTAATGGGAAAATGTCGATGACCCATAAATTGCCCATGGAATTGCTTGATTTCCCTGAAGTGGCAAAGTTTAATAAACTTGAAATTGGCCTGGCATGGACGGATAACCGTTTCCGGGAATTTTTCCCGGATTACGTTAAAACGCATTTCCGAATCGGTTTTAATATGATGCCACTCTTTCCGCAGGCACGCGATGCTGAACGCGGACGCAAGCTCTATGAAGAGGCAAAAAAGGCGGGTATGAAAATTCGCCTCCAACTTTCCCCAACTGCCATGGAACACGCACTCAGCAAAAAGTCGCCGGAGTTCCGCTGTATGGGAGCGACGACCAGCAAAACTTCAGCCTGCCCAGCTTATCGTGGAAAAATCTACCAACAAATGCTGGGACGCATCAAAAAAGCTGTTATGGATTTCCCGGCCGATGCCATCACTTTCGATGAAGAATCCTGGGAACCCACACAATTCAAAGAATGCCTTCAATGCGAACGATGCGACGCCCTCCGCCAGAGCAAAAACATGACTTGGGCAGAATATCTCGAATGGGTACAGGCAGATTATCTGAAAGAATTCGCCAAAGCCGTCCGGGAAGCTGCTGCTGAAGCTGGGATCCCAGTGCCATCCATCGGATTCTATGCACTTCAGCCATTGTTTGGCTACGGTTCGCCGGTTGGAAAAATCCCATTTTTGGGCTACCGCTTCCTTTATCCGGAATACTGTGATGAAATACAGCCCAGCTTTTATGGCCGTGACAGCGCCGAATGCCACAAGTTCATGCGCAAGGCCATTGCCAGCTCCGGAGCTAAGCCAGAAAAAGTTATCCCCTGGATTACCGGCGGAGCTGGTGCATATCACGAATACGCCATCCCTGCCCGGACGGGACATTATCTGCTTGAAACACTGATGAACGGCGCCGGCGGCATACAATATTATGCCTTTTCTAGTTTTGAATCGCCATTGGATTTCTACTATCACGCCCGAGCCATGAAGGCGATTGCCCCGCATGAGGAAATCATCCTTCAGGGACAGGATGATCCGGACATCACCGGGAGCAATAAACAATTCTGCTACAGCCGACGCGTACTGGGTAAACAGGCTTTGCTACTGGTCGGAAACTACAATACCTTCCATCCGGCAAGCACGGAAATCATGCTATCTGAAAAACGAGCCCTGGATTGTTTCAGTGGTAAGCCTTTGCAAATCCAAAATGGCAAACTCAAACTACTAGTTCCAGCTGATGATAATCTGTTGCTTTTGCTCGAAGAATAAACCTGGATCTGTCCACCTGAGTAAACGGGCTTCCACAAGTCAACCTATACGTGTAACAATAATTCAAAAATTGGCGGAAAATCATACACCGGTGAGAAACAGTATGTTTTTAATTGCCAAAACGGAAAAAGAGACGGGTGCGGCTGCTTACATTTCATTGGAAAAGGCGTATTTTATATCGATCAAATAGTTCTGTGATTTTGGAAACTGCACCTGAATTCTTTTCAAACAAAAGGATGTCAAGTTATGCAAAAGCAACATGTGCCTAAATACTTTCTTTTCACATTAACAGAATTGCCGGTTGTGATCGCCATCATCGCCATTTTGACCCTTTATGTTATTGTCAGCCTTAAACAAATCGCGGCAAACAACACAACTCGGTCACTTGTGTCAGCAAATTGAAAGAAATTGCCTCTGGAAAACTCTCAGTAAAAAGTTCATTGTCCAATAACAAGCACTTCAAGAGCAGTTGATTGACACGCTTATTACTTGTTTCGGGAATCACTCGCTGATATTTGACGACCTCAATAAGTTCGGAATCCTTAAACACCCTAAAACATGGTTAAAAATGGAACAGTCCGGCACCAGTTTTAAGAAAACCAGTTGCCAGCCTCTGTGCCAGGAGGATTTATCAATGCGAAAATTCATTATCGACCGGGGCTGTACCCGCTGTGACACCTGTCGCTGGCTCTGCCCGGTAACAGCAATTACCTTTGATCTTGACGGAGCACACATCAACCAAGAAAAATGTATCGGATGCGGAACTTGCTATGATAATTGCGCTTCGGAAGCCATCCGAGAAATCAAAATAGAAAAAAAGGATTAACGAATCATGTCGTATGAAATCAGAAATGGGAAAGTCAATCAGTCCGCGCGGGAATTAGCGGTTATCGGGGAATATGATGTTGTCGTTTGCGGCGGCGGCATGGCGGGGTTCGGAGCGGCAGTCGCGGCGGCAAGAAAAGGCTGTAAAACGCTACTGGTCGAGCGCGAATCCGCACTGGGCGGTTTGGCAACCATCGGGCTGGTCAATATCCCACTTGATCTGATCAGCGGGATCGGCAAGGAGATGCTGGAGAATCTGGAAGCCGTGAACGGACACTGGCACCGCAATACTGACCCGGAAAAACACAAGCTGATTCTGGACCGGATGTTGGGCGCCTCCGGTGCGGAGCTGCTGCTGGTTTCTTATATTGTGGATAGCATTGTTGAAAATCATACTCTCAAAGGGGTGGTATTGGAAAGCAAATCCGGGCGGCAGGTGATTCTTGGCAAACGTTTTGTGGACTGCACCGGAGATGCTGATGTAGCCTTTTTTGCAGGTGGAGAATGTATGGCGGGGCGCCTCTCAGATGGCAAGCATCAGGCCTGTTCACTAGAGTTCCGCTTGGGTGGAGTGTCTTGGGAACAATATCTCGATTCCGATTTAAAAAAGAGTGATTCCAGCTGGATTGAACTGATTGCCCGAAGCGTGGAAAACGGAGAATTACCGTATATGATTGAAAATCATTTGAACTGGGTAACCCACCTGCCCGGACGTCCGCAACATTGTGGAAAAGATGAACTCAGCTTCTGTATTGCACATTCGCGTAACTGCAATCCGCTTTCCGCAAAAGATCTGACGAGAATGTATCGCGAAGGACGCGAACAGGCCGACCTCCTTTCCCGTTTCATCCGCCGTAATGTCCCAGGTTTCGAAAATTCATTCCTGATCGATACCGGCACCCTGCTCGGCGTCCGTGAAAGCCGCCGAATTGTCGGAGAATACATACTCAAAACCCTGGATTTTGCCAGGGGCGAGCGTTTTTCCGATGCCATCACCTCGACCAATCATCATTATGATTTGCACAATCCCGATGGCCCCGGCAATATCAAATGGGCAGAGGAAATGATCGATGGTAAAGTCTGTTATGTCAGCAGCCATAATGGCCGCGGTTCCTGGCCACCACCCTGCGGTTATGAAAACATGACCGATGGATGGGGACGAACTGGAGAAGCCAGAGAATTTCGCACTACCCCCTGTGATATCCCGTACCGGGCACTGCTACCCGTACGACTGGAAAATTTGCTGGCGGCGGGCCGCTGCCTGTCTTCTGAATTCATGGCGCAGGCAGCATCGCGCCTGGTGCTGACCTGCCTCAACATGGGACAGGCCGCCGGAACTGCAATGGCACTCTCACTCAAGCAAAATCTCACCCCACGAAAAATCGATGTCAGCCAACTCCAGCGGATGCTGGCAGAGGATCGTCAGTAGAAGACCGCAATGGTCTACGACTTTCAACAAAAAAAAGTCAGACTCTCAACCAGAAGAACCTTGACAACATGGTCAAAAAGTAAAACTCCAAAAATCATGAAAGCTTTGCTTCTGATTAAATTGCTCGTAGACTACCGTTTCATAAGCTTCTGTGCTACGATCTGCACAAGCATCCTGTTATGAAGGACAATCAAAATTAGCGCCCAAATTCATCCTTTGCCTGTCGCGCCCTCCGGGCGCAGGTTTTGTTGGGAGTGCTTACCCCCCAGTTCCCTCGCCCTTCGGGCTTCGTCACTGGGGGTTATGGCTGTCCGGCCCTCCGGGCCGTTAAAACCACATCGGAACCATGTCCTGCAGTGTAACCTTATTTTGAACCACGCTGGATTGAGAAAGGAACATGAATTGCTGTCAGACAAGACCTCTCGAAATCATACCACCACATATAGGACGTGCTGGCAAGTTGGCTGGCGTCAAGTTTATACCCCCATTTTTTTTTTGTAGTGGATTTTCCCGCAATGATGGAAACTGGAGTGCTAAAAATTGTTTTTAATGTCATCCAGTTTCTGGTTTTGCACAGTAAGCGGAACTTCAACAGGTGATTACATTTCATATCGTATCCGCCCAAAACACAGCTTTTGCAAAAAAAATGCAACGATTATTTTTGAAAGCCTACAAAACGATCCTTGAAATCTGCGAACTCTGCGGACAAAACAATCCTTGATACCTTTTGGGACGGGCTCTATTTATTCAGCTTGGCGAACATCTACTTGCGAGCTCCCCGGCAGCGGGTGAGTGTCATCCGCAGCTGAGTACGGGTCAGAGCATCCTTGATAAACTGCCCTGGAGTCGGGTTTTCAAACGTAATCGGTAGATAGTAGCTTTCCATTTCATGAGCAACGGCTTCCAGGCATTCCCATTCTTTGTTACCGTTTTGGTTTTTCCGCCTGACTTCATAGTATTCGACAAAACAAAGCATCAGCAACCAAGAATCCCGCCCATAGCGGACGATACGCAAATCCTCGCCGAGACGATACTCCAGCGTATCGTAATAGCGGATTTTTTCCAGTTCCAGAGGCGTTACCACCGGGGGAATGTCCGCAATGGCAGGCAATTCAGCAGAATTGCGCTGTTGTTCTGCCCTTAATACCTGCTGGATGATCCCTAAAACTTTTTCCCAGTCTGCGACATTGCAGCGCAATTCTGTCAGAAGTGCTTCTGAGCTGTCAAAATGGGCTATAGCCAGCGGCTTTTCCGGCTTTTCTCCCTCCCAGGCCGAAAGCTTCGCCGTCAAAGTATTTGTGCCCCAGTTGCGCAGTGAGGAAATGTAGGCACCGCAGCGCTCGATCATCTCATAGGCTTGGCGCAACTCTTGGGCATAATACTGATATTTACGCTGAAAATAATCCGCAAGGAACTCCTCATCTTGGGTATTTACGTCCCAAGCATATTGCGTATGCTGCAATTGTGTGAGTGAACGTACTCCCCAACAGGTCGGAAAATTATGCATATAGGTCGCACCGCTGCAGCCGGACTCCTTGTAGTAACGCATTTCCTGCGGAATCAGAGTCATGAAACAAAGCGGCAAGTCTTCGAAACGCGAGACATTATAATACTCTCCGGACCAAATGGACAGTCCCTGAGCGTCGCGTCCCCAGCCAGTCACAGACTCATGGTAAAGATGGTTCATGCTGCATTCCGGATCAGCCAGAGTATGACGATAACAGCGCCGAATCGGATAAATCAGCACAATATCACCTGACTGACGCAGGTTTTCAGGCACTGGCAATGAAGGGGGCTCCATCGTCACCGAACCCTCATAAGAAAGCGTATCAAGCCAGACCCGACGATCTAGATGCTCATTCAGATAATTGCGTACATAGGAGAGCATTTTAAGGTTTTGATCGGCACCATTTCCGAGCTGAGCACATTCCGTGCAGGAACAATTTTTTCCCCAAGTATCGAAGCCCCAAAGATCCATGATATCAACATCCGCCATCTCGCCGATGAAAAGGGCGCGAACTTCTTCGGCAATAAACTGCAATAGTTCTGGTTGAGATAAACAAAGTTGTGTATGCGTACAGTTTTCCTTTGTTCGCAGACCATCTGCCGGCAACCCATACCATTCCGGGTGCTCCTCCCAAAGTGTACCCCCTCCAGACAACTCCCGCCCTGGCGCGAGCATTTTTTGCAGCAAATGACCGCCTTTTCGCATCAGCATACCTAACTTAGCGGCAAAGCGGCAAGTGGCCGGCTTCCAGAAAACCACATTCAAGCGGTTGCGGAGCATCCATTTGAGATAATCCACGGAGTCATCAGACTCCCGATACTGATCAATCATCCGAAAATAAAAGGAGGGCGTGACCCGTTTCGTCTCTTTTGGCCAGTTCAGGGCCGGTTGCGTTGGTGCAGACTCACCATAAATACCCGGCTCAAGCCAACGCCAACCCTGAAAGCGCAACAGCTCATAAATGGCATTCAGCAAGCCGTTACGGCCATCACCGACAACGCTCAGGCGTTGCCCGTCCGGAATCAACGTAAAACCGCCGCCGCTGTCCTTGTCGGCAATCTGTAATTCGATAATAGGTCCGGAAACAGCGGACGCTTCGGCGATTTCGACCTGTAAACTGGGGTCTCCCTTTTCGAGGAAGTGCTTCAGCTCTACAGCAGCAAATGCGCTTGTGCAACGCTCGGCACTATGCCGATCATTGCGGAAATCAATGCTGTTTTCTGCTTCCGCCCAGAAACGATACAGCTTGGCGGCATCTTTGTAGTTCAGAACAATCGTGAGAAGCATGATACTGTTTTGCCCTCAATTCTGGTGATCAGACTTTGTTATTTGACTTTGCTTCAGACCACCGGATAAAGATGATGAATACGGTGTTTATACTTGTCGACTAGGGGATTGTTGTGCTCATCGCAACCGGGAATATTATTGCTGATCCAGATTTCCGGCTTGACCCCTTTTTCCACCAATTTGCAGATCGTTTCAGTCATAATGCAGTTTAAGACGAAGCAGGTGACGATCGTGGCGGTCGGGGTGATCGTTTCCTCAATACCTGGAACATTCAGAACTGCATCCGGATAGGGGACGTGGTTGTCCACAGCGACATCGGCCAGCTCATGGATATTCTTTTTCGAGGGATGGCGCCATTTAAAGTCCTCCGGCACCTGATGCGCAAAGCCATGTGAATTCACAGTGATCAGTCTTATTCCTTTTTTCTTTGCTTCCAGAGCCACATCCACAGCGATCGGATTCAAGCCGTAGAAATTGACAAGGATCAGGGGGTCGCCCTCGTGCACATCATAATAATTCAGAATGTAGGGCGCTAATCCGGTGATTTTAGCTGTCGTTGGATTGGCGCTAATAATGTTGGTGCCGGCAGGAAACATGGCATTGATCTTGGTCAGCCCACCCGCTCGCCAGAAAACTTCCATTGCGGCTATGGCAGAATGCCCGCCTGCTCCAAAGATATGGATCAGCCGGTCTTCCGCATAACATTCTGCCAGAAGATCACTGGCCAGGGAAATATTACTTTTCTCCTGCTCAAGAATCGTCTTCATGATCCCGGTAAGAGTTTCCTGATACGTTTCCAAAAGTCCCATTTGTTTTTTCCTTATTTTACGAGAGGTGCAACTTCGAAACAATAATACCGTTAAAATGAATCTCCTTGGCCATGACCTCAGCATGCTTGCGCAATCTTTCAATAATCTCCTGATCACTAAATTTGCGAAGCGCCCGTAAAAATGCCATTGAGACGCACAGAGTCAGCTCTCCAGAAGCATCCGGCACCGGCACGGCAATGGAGGTCACATATTCGTCCACCTCAAAAACGACGGTTTGTTGTTGGCGGATAAAGGCGATTTCCGCCAGCAACGATTCAAAAGTCAGAGCCGTTGGCCACTCGCTCTTGAGTGGCAAACCATATTCATTAACCAGTTGCCGGATCTGCTCTTCGCTCTGAAACGCCAGCAAAACCCGTCCAGAAGCAGTGTTGTACCAACTAGCACGCTGATAACGCTCCCCGCTCCCGTTGACCTGATGACTCTTCCCTTGTGGGCGCACCTTGACCAAAGTCAGGCGCTGCCCTCCGTGACACGCCGTCACTACCGTCAACTCGTTGAATTCATACATAACATTGTTGGCACAACGGTTGACGATCTGATAAAGAGCCGTTTCCTTATCACTGGAACGCAATAACAAAAATAATTTTTCTCCAGGAGCGTAACGCCCATGTCCTTTGCGGCACAAAAGCCCATTTTCACAAAGCGATTTCAATAAATGCGACAGGTTAGATCGACCAAGCCCCGTGCCCGCCAACAACTCCGTAAAACTTAATTCCCCCTGCTTCGTGGCCAACTCCAGTATCTTTACGATCTTGGGTATGACTTTTATCATAAAAACTCTCTTAATATGAAATTATTCTCTGAAAATCAGAACTTTTTTCCAAGCTCACTTCTAATTATACCTTAATAAAAACATTTGTCAACTAATCAAGCTTGTTTTAAAAATAAAATTTGAAAATTCTTATTATGGCATTTTTGTTGTAAGCTCAGTAAAAGCATTGAGATTTTTTCTTTCTTCGCTTCGGCTTACGCTTCCCTATATTTAAGCGGGTTCATTTGACCGTTTTTCATGGGCAGCATGTGTTCATTGTCTTCTTTTGAGCCCCTTTGTTTTTTCAAAACTCGAG